>DAIRSC010000162.1:0-5814 GCA_036804585.1 Chitinophagaceae bacterium | reverse complement strand
GTCGTTACTCATGGCCGAGCCTATAATGTCCAGGCGTTTATGACGAAGTTTAATTCTAATCGGATCTAAAACTTCCATCACTTCCTGAACCCCCGAAGCTGTTAAATATTCCTGGGTTCGCCCGGGAAAACCATACACCATCGTAAAATCTTTTTCTTTAACCCCTGAAATATTAATTTTTAATGACCTTCTTGGTTTAAAGGGTCTATTGGATGCCGAATAAGCAGCCGGTTTATTATCCTGGGAGGCATATATACGAAACACCCCAAAGTCGCCTGTATGTCTTGGCCAGGCCCAGTTATCGGTATCCCCGCCAAATTTACCAATTCCATTTGGGGGAAATGCCACCAGGCGGATATCTGTAAATTTTTCGGTCAGAAATAAATAATAGGTATTGTCAGCATAAAATGATTTGATCGAAGCATCATATCCGGTTGAACTCTTGTATTGTTTTTCAATGGCCAGAATATTTTCATTGATTTTTTTAGTCCGAACGGAATCGGCCATGTCTTCAGTAATACCCGCTTTTACCCCTAGCGTCACATCTTCAATACGAATAATAAAGGTGACTGACAAACCGGGACAAGGCAATTCGCCCTGCTGATTTGGTGCAAAAAAGCCATTGCTGAGGTAATTCTGCCCCACACTGCTCAAGCCTTGTACTGTTCCGTAACCGCAGTGATGATTGGTTAAAACCAATCCTTGTTCGGATATCACTTCACCGGTACAACCACCCCCGAAAATCACAACCGCATCTTTGAGGCTTCCGGAATTGATATCGTAAATGTCTTTAGCCTTGATTTTCATTCCCATGCTCTGCATCTCTTTTTCATTCAAACGTTCGAGCAAAAAGGGCAACCACATGCCTTCTTTGGCAATAATTCGGGATGTGCATAAAAAAAGAAATAAAAATAATAGTTTCGATTTCCAAAGGCAGTAAATTACGTAATCC
Organism: Chitinophagaceae bacterium; assembly: GCA_036804585.1. Taxonomy (GTDB): domain Bacteria; phylum Bacteroidota; class Bacteroidia; order Chitinophagales; family Chitinophagaceae; genus OLB11. The sequence goes on along the minus strand of DAIRSC010000162.1, from coordinate 4,862 downwards.
TCAAAAATAATGCAAAGAGGCTGGAATACCAATGTTTATCGAACCCAATATCCGAAATACCAAAAAAGGCTGGATTGAAGTCGTTTGCGGTTCGATGTTCAGCGGCAAGACCGAAGAACTCATCCGCAGGCTGAAAAGAGCCCAGATTGCCCATCTGAATGTAGAAATCTTTAAACCCGGTGTGGATACCCGTTATGATGCGGTTGACATCGTATCGCATAACGAAACCCGGATAAAAAGTACCCCCATCGAAAATTCTCAACAAATGTTGCTGCTGGCTCAGGAGGTTGATGTGGTGGGTATTGATGAAGCACAATTTTTTGATGATGAAATGCCAAGCGTTGCCGAAGCACTGGCATCCCGGGGAATACGGGTGATAGTAGCCGGTCTGGATATGGACTTTTTAGGCCGCCCTTTCGGACCCATGCCGCATGTTTTGGCCATGGCCGATTATATCACCAAACTGCATGCTATTTGTGTGGTTTGTGGCGATATTGCCAATTTCAGTTTCCGCAAATCAGCTCATGAGGCCACCTTGCTGCTGGGCGAAACCGATGTGTATGAACCTCGTTGCCGAAGTTGTTACCACAATCCAAAATTGGCTTGATTGTATAGGGCCATCAGGATCAATTTCCATCTTCTTTATATTAATCTTAGTAAAAAACTATACCCAGTTTAAATTTCAACGAATACATTTGCGCCATAATTATTTACAATGAGTGAGTTTCCTTATGTGCCTTATGGTACCACTGTTCATGGTCAAGAAGAAATTGATGCTGTCGTACATGTGTTGCGTACCACTACTCAAATGAGCACCCATGTGCGTGAATTGGAATCAAAAGTGGCGGCACTTTACGATAAAAAATATGGCATTGGGGTAAACTCCGGTTCCAGCGCTTTATACCTGGCTGCCGATTTATTAAATTTTGAGCCGGGCACAGAAATACTCACACCCGCCCTCACATTCTCAACCACTGTTGCACCTCAAATCAAGAAATCTTGGGTTCCTGCATTTTTAGATGTGGAAGAAGGCACGTATAATGTGGACGTTAATAAAGTAGAGGAAATGATCACGCCAAAAACAAAGGCGATGATCATCCCTAACCTGATTGGAAATTTACCCGACTGGAAAGTTTTGCGCGAAATCGCCGATAAACATCAGTTGTTTGTTTTAGAAGATAGCGCCGATACCCTGGGTGCCGAAATCAACGGCAAAAGCAGCGGACGATTCACCGACATGAGTACGACCAGTTTTTATGGCAGCCATATCATCAATTGTGCCGGAAATGGTGGAATGCTTTGTGTGAACAGCGAGGCGTATATGAACAGAGGCAAGCTTCTCCGCAGCTGGGGCCGCTCCTCCTCGTTGTTTGTGGAAAGCGAAAAAATTGAAAACCGTTTTAATGTTGAAATCGAAGGCATCCCTTATGATGCAAAATTTGTATTTGAAGAACCCGGTTATAACATTGAGCCATCCGAAATGGGCGCTGCATTTGGCTTGGTGCAATTGAGTAAATTACAATCCAATATTGATTTGCGTACCCAGCATTATCATCGTTTACGCCAGTTTTTTAAGAAATATGAAGAGTTCTTTATCCTCCCGAATCAATTACCGGATTCCCGTACCGCTTGGTTGGCTTTTGCGGTAACCATTCGCGATACAGCACCATTTATTCGCAGAGACTTACAGATCTTTCTTGAAAAACGAAATATTCAAACCCGCACGGTGTTCACAGGAAATATTCTCCGACAACCCGGTTTCAAAAACTGTGCCCACAAAGGTCGTAAGGACGGATATCCGGAAGCCGATAAAGTGATGCGTGGCGGTATGTTGATGGCTTGTCATCATGGACTGAATGACATACAAATTCAACACATGATGGATAGTGTTGACATTTTTATGCAGCAAATATAAATTTTTGGGGTGCCTGCCGCCGCCATTTATACCCTCCTAATCGGCATGCGTTTCTGTCGCGGCGTCATCGGGCTGTTCGCGCTAGTCCGGCCCTCCTACGTCGGTCCGGAGCTAGACTGCTGCCATCCCTGGCACAAAAGCCGGATGGTGGATTCATTTAAAGTAAATTCAATTTTAGTTATCCGGCCGCATTACCCGGCTAACGCTAGTGTATTTTAAGCAGTTTGGCTAGCGCGGGTTTGTAACCCGTGCAAACATTAGATGAAAGTATCATTTTTAAATCATGAGTACAAAGTATAAATTTAAGAATACAGTAGGAAGTTATTTTATAAGTTTTGCTGTGGTTGAATGGGTTGATGTTTTTACAAGAAAGGGGGTTGATGTTTTTACAAGAAAGGAGTATAAAGATTTGCTGGTAACAAATTTGAAATATTGTCAACAAGTAAAAGGCTTAGAGTTATTTGCATGGTGCATCATGTCAAACCATGTCCATTTGATAGCAAGAGCCAAAGAGGGATTTTTATTGCAAGATATTATCAGAGATTTTAAAAAATATACAAGCAAACTCTTGATAAAAACAATTCAAGCAAATCGTCAGGAGGGTAGAAAAGATTGGATGATAGCTATTTTTTCAAAATCGGGAAAACAAAACAGTGCAAACCAGGACTATCAATTTTGACGACAAGATAATCATCCAATAGAAGTATGGAGTGAAGATGTCATTCATCAAAAGCTAGTATATTTACATAATAATCCTGTGGTAGAAGTTTATGTAGATAAAGCAGAAGATTATTTATATAGCAGTGCAAGAAATTATCATTACGATAAAAATTGTGGATTACTTGAAATTAAATTTATTACGGAATGATGCTGAAAGAATACAGGCACGGGTTACAAACCCGCGCCAGCTATTGTGGTCATCTAAGACTAGAACTAGCTGGGAAACGGATCGTTTGATAGAAATTTTATTTGACAGCACTACTGATGCCGGCAATTTTGGTATTCGGTACCAAGATGCACTCGCAGCCAATAACCAAATTAACAGTGGTGAAGAATGGGAATTGAATGAAAAACGAATGAATGAGGCTCTCATTTATAGTTCAGTCATACCCATAGATAGTATGGAACAAAGCCTCAAAGATGATATTGCCACCCTGGCGCATACCTGCCCATTCGTAGCCGGACAAGCGGTGTATAAAGCCCGCCGGATCTGGAGTTTTTGGCAACCCAATGCCCTTTTCGATGATCGGGTGCTTTGTTTGCAAACGGATAATATATATGTGGAAGGTGAAATTGATGATATTGATGAATACTATAACCAACAAATACATAGTTTACAAGATGTTGTGACTGGCACTTTTGGCAATCAGAAAGAAAAAGAAATTCCAAAAACTTTTGACACCACCCGAATTTATCCGAATCCTGTAAGTTCAATAATCAACATTGATTTAGGTAAGAAAATGGAAGCGGAGTTTATCCTTTACAACTCTTTTGGGGAAGAAGTAGTAAAAATAAAATTGATAAATGCAAAAAGTACTTATAACCTCAGTCATCTTATTCCCGGACTTTATCACTTCCGAATTCAATATAGTAATGGAGAAAATGAATCCGGTAAATTCACTAAATTATGAAAGGAATACCAATTTATACGTTTGTGATTTTTATCCTGAATTACTGTAGTTCAGCACAAAATAAAAGTGGACATCAATGGATTTTTGGTGCAGCGGGAATGGTTAGAGCAGAATTTACGGATACCTCCAGGCCAGATGTAAAACTCCTTTTCCCCAATGCTCCTTACTATTGCACCCAAGGCCATAGTAATATTTGCGATAGTGCTACCGGGCGTTTGCTCTTTTCTTGCAATGGCATGATATTGTATGATAGCAATGGTGTGATTATTGAAAATGGGGATAGTTTGGTGCCTCCTGAAGCCTATGATTACGATTTTTTCTACACTCAAAACTCACTTATTTTACCAAAAGGAAGTAACGGATTGTACTATGTTTTTATAACTACATTCAGTGACAGCAACTACGTTAATCAATGGTTAGGAGGCTCGAATAAGGCCCCGTACGATTTACTCTTATACAATATCGTTGACATGAGCGCCAATGGAGGTTTAGGTAAAGTGGTTGAGAAAAATAGGGTCTTGCTAGAACACGTGGAATTACACAAAATTCGTATGCAAGCTTGCAGGCACCACAATGGGCGGGATTGGTGGTTACTGAAACAGGGGCGTTATGGTACCAATGAAATCTACCGTTTTTTGGTGAGGCCCGATACCATACTGGGCCCGTTTGTCCAGACTTTTCCAAGTCCGGCGTATTCATCTTTTGATTTGATGGGGCAAATGGCTTTCAGCCCTGATGGAGCCAAATTGGCCATGGTACATTGTAAAATGCAGGAACTTTTTTTTGCCGATTTCGACCGTTGTAGCGGCAAACTAAGTAATCCAAAAATCGTTGTTATCCCAACAGATAGTACCGGGATTCCGAATGCCGCACCGCAATATATTATGGATAGTGTTATTGGAGGAGTTTGTTTTTCGCCAAATAACAATTTTGTGTACGTATCGAAAAGGTATAATATATACCAATATGAATGGAATGAACCCGACAGTAGTTTGGCCTGGTACCGGGTACAGCATGGTCCGGATACAACGCATTTAAAATTTCAGTATTATAATTCTTTACACAATGGCCCGGATGGGCGAATCTATATTGGCTATTGGGGAGGGGGATACAAGCAAATGAGCGTGATTGACCATCCGGACATAAAAGGGGCCGGGGCAGGATTCTGTAGGAAGTGTTTTCGTATTACGGATACTTCATTTACCGCATTTGTTTCCCCCCCCGGCCTCCCGGATTTTAACCTGGGCGCAGCGAGCGGAACCTGCTGGCCCTTAAGCCAGAGTGAGAGCGAAGTGCAGAGTGCGGAGTGGGTGGTA
>DAIRSC010000161.1:0-5830 GCA_036804585.1 Chitinophagaceae bacterium | reverse complement strand
CATGTGGAAACAAATTTTAGAATATCTCTATTTGAGAAAAAAAGACCCGAATGCTCCTGACAATATCAATGTCAAGTTTATGCATGGGATGAATCGAATTTCGATTTTTATGTTTCTCTTCGCGCTGATCGTAATTGTCATCCGCTTATTTGGCAAGCGCTAAGTCATAAATACGCGCTGCAACCCCCGGAGCCACAGGCTCATGACCTAAAATTTGTCTTAATTCAGCGTAATCTTTTTGCATTTGTGTTCGCACTTTGCCGGAATTCATCAGTGCTTCTATTTGTTGCTTTAAATGTTCAACCGTCATTTCTGCTTGTATCAATTCGCGCACTGCTTCTCGATTTAGGATTAAATTGACCAATGAAATGAATTTCACTTTCACTAATGCACGCGCTATCCAATACGAAATGGGATTTGCAATATAACAAACCACCTGAGGCACTTCAAACAAAGCCGTTTCCAAAGTGGCCGTTCCGGAAGTCACAAGCGCCAAATGTGCCGAGTGCAGAATATCATAGGTTCGCCCTTTAAGCAACTTTACATCTATTCCTTGTATCCAAGGATGATAAACCTCTTCATCCATATTCGGTGCCTGTGCAATCATGATGGTATATTCTCGGTAATCACGAATAGCCTCCAGCATAATTGGCAACATTTTACGAATTTCCTGAACCCGACTACCGGGCAATAAAGCGATCACCGGTTTAGCAGATATTTTTGTGGCTTTTGAGCGGTATTGATCCAGACTCTCCACGCTGGGATTACCAAAGTAGTCTACCTCTATTCGTTTAGATGCATAAAAAGCTTTTTCGAATGGCAGAATACAAATCATTCGGGCGACGTATTTTCTGATTATTTCTACCCTATTTTCTTTCCAGGCCCAAACCGTGGGTGAAATATAATACAGCACCCGATAACCTTGTTTTTTAGCCCACTTGGCCATTCTTAAATTAAAACCCGGATAATCTACTAACACCAATACTGCAGGATTAAATGTTTGAATGGCCGTTTTACATCGTTTAAAATTGCGAAGTATTTCACCCAGATTCATCAGCACCTCGACAAATCCCATAAAGGCCAATTCACGAATATGTTTATCAATCACTGCACCGGCTTCCTGCATTTGATCACCTCCCCAAGCTTGTATATCTGCTTCCGGATCCAATTGCCGCAAGGCGTGAATCACCCTAGCAGCGTGCATATCTCCACTCGCCTCCCCGGCTATAAAAAAGTATCTCAAAGCTACAAAATATTAAAACGATACATCACGGCGATTAACCCATACACAATAATAGCCGCGAAAATTCCTTTCAGTGTTTTCATCCGTTTCCGATTCTTGTAATAGGTAATTAATGGAATGCAGGCAATCAATCCCAAAGAAATCACCTTTGGAATCATGTAGTGATTATTTTTCAAGAGGTTCAAAAAATCCGTTACAGTGATATGTTCCGACATAAATTTGAGCAGATAGTACAAATACATGCCCAACACCGGTACCAATAAACCAAGTATAAAACCTAAAATCTGATGATCTTTATTCATGTGACAAATTTAATTTTCCTGCCAAAACTATTATCAAACAGCGGCTAACCTTTGTTGCATGGCCTGAAATACGATGATGCCACAAGCTACCGAAACATTTAAACTATCAAAATCTCCAACCATTGGAATTTTAAAGGTTTGATCGCTAAATGATTGGGTATTGCTACTGATGCCCTTTTCTTCACCCCCCATTACAATACAACATGGTCCTGTAAAATCAATATCCAACAAACTTTTATCCGCCTTTAAGTCGCTGCTGAATATCTTGATTCCATTCATTCGCAAGGTATCACAGATTGCTTGTATACTTCGTTCGCGGCAAAAGGTAATTTGCATCATTGCACCTGCAGATGTTTTGACCATATCCTCGTGTAAAGGCGCTGATTTTCGTTCAGTAAACAACACAGCATCGGCACCACAACAAACGGCAGTTCGAATGATGGCGCCGGTATTTCTTACATCGGTAATCCCCTCAAGTAATACGAAGAAGGGTGTTTTCCCCTGATCATAGAGCTGCGAAATCACATCCTGCAAAGGCACATATTCCACAAAAGCACCAAAAGCCAGAATTCCCTGATGGGCGCCTTTCACCATGGTATTGAGCTTCTCAATTGGAACCCTTACGATGGGTACATTTTTTTGTTTTGCCAAGCGTATAATATCCCCAATACCCTCACCATTGATATTGTGATGCATGAGAATCCGATCAAGTGGTTTTTCGTTTTGCAATGCTTCAAGTACGGGATTGCGTCCGTATATCAACGATTTAATGGCTGACATGTTTATCTATCAATAATGAATTTGGTTGATTCCACAATTTTACCAAAAGCATCTTTGGCAATGATGACATAAAGCCCATTTGGATAATTATCCATATCATTGAAGGCGATTTCATCGGAACCTACCGGAAAGGTTTTCTCTTGCAATTTTCGACCAATGAGATTACGGAGTTCAACAGTGAGAGGTTCAACATTGCCAACATTCAACCTCACCCGTAAAACGTCGGTTTTAAGAGGTACCGGGAACAAAGAAAATAGCTTTTTATCATCTCCACCACCCATCACGGACAGACTGAAAATCATTAAAAACAATATAACGGCTACCTTTCTCATTAGAATCTGCTTCAAAAATATAATCATTTTTTAAGAAAAATGTAGTTTTTGCGTTAAAAACCAGAATTCTCCGTTATTTTTGAATTATCAACCTTTCATTATGCATTTCATTCAAAATACATGGTTCGCCTCGAATGTGATGTTTGTGTTGTTTTTCTGCCTCTTGTGTTTGTCAGCAGTCGCATACATGAATAACAGAATCCACTTTTACAAAAAGAGTGTTTATTCGGCATTAGTGGTTTTTTTAATGGCATTGGGTGTATTTGTAAATGCACAGGAGCATCAACAAAAGTTGTTCTTCAAAAGCTTAGGTCAAATTCAAACGGATAAACCCCAAGTTGAAGCACCTTCTATTTTTTCACGCATTGCAGATGTGGTTCTGGATATTGTTCGCCACAAAGTATCTGAATAATTTGCATACTTGACTGACTTGTTCAATCGCGCCCTCATAATCGTTTTAGAATAAAGCTTTAAGCCCTATTCCAATTCGTGCTTAAAGTCGCTCGTGATGTAGAATTTAATTTCCGGATTATTTGTTCTTTCGGTATTTAAATACCATGCACTTTCTGCCAGATAAACCAGATTCCCTTCTTTATCTTCCACAATATTGGCTTGTTTAAATCGGGTAAAATTCGAAACGATATCCTGCGGACCTTTGATCCAACATGCTTTGAAATAAGGTAAAGTTCTGAAACTGCAAGCCGCTCCATATTCCTGTAACAAACGATATTGTATCACTTCAAATTGAAGATCTCCCACACAACCAATGATTTTCCGGTTACCGCCATGCTGCGTAAACAATTGTGCAACTCCTTCATCGGTTAGCTGGCGAATTCCTTTTTCCAATTGTTTTGTTTTCATCGGATCATTATTGACCAGCTCCTTAAAAAGCTCAGGCGAAAAGCTCGGAATGCCTGTATAAAAATAATTTTCACCTTCAGTGAGCGTATCCCCGATTTTAAAATTTCCGGTATCAAACAAACCCACTACATCTCCGGGATAGGCATCATCCACCACATTTTTTTCTCTTGCCAAAAAGGTATAGGGATTACTAAATCGAACATTTTTATCTAATCGAACGTGGTGATAAAAAGTATTCCGTTCGAATTTACCCGAACAAACCCTCAGGAAAGCCACCCGATCACGATGTTTAGGATCGATATTGGCATGTATTTTAAAAATAAACCCGGAAAACTTAGTGTCATAGGCACTAATTTCACGTTGGTCGGTCATTCGTGGACGGGGCGATGGAGCGATGCGGATAAACATATCCAACATATCCTTTACCCCAAAATTATTTACAGCACTTCAAAAAAATACAGGTGCCAATTCACCCTTTAAATAGGATTCCTGATCGAAGTATTCGTACACCCCATAGATTAATTCAATATACTCACGCAACACGGCAGCATCTTTTTCGCCTAGCAGACTATCCAATTGCGAATCATTTAAATCAGGCAAATCGAGTAAATCTTCATCCGTTGCTTTCTGATTGGCCTGAAATCGTAATAAACTTTTATCTAAAATATTATAAACACCTTTAAACTCCCGCCCCATGTTAATAGGCCAGGTCAAGGGCTGGGTTTTAATGTTTAATTTTTTCTCCACTTCTTCCATCAAATCAAATGGATTACGACCATCGCGATCCATTTTATTGATAAAAATAATCACCGGCGTATCACGCATGCGACAAACCTCCATGAGGCGCTCCGTTTGTTCCTCCACCCCTTTTACACAATCAATCACTAAAATAACACTATCTACGGCAGTCAAGGTTCGGTAAGTATCTTCCGCAAAGTCTTTATGCCCCGGAGTATCCAATAAATTAATGAGCTTTTCGCGATATTCAAAACTCATCACCGAAGTAGCTACCGAGATTCCACGCTGCCTTTCGATTTCCATAAAATCAGAGGTGGCATGCTTTTTAATTTTATTGGATTTGACCGCTCCGGCTGTTTGGATGGCTCCACCAAACAACAACAACTTTTCTGTCAATGTGGTTTTACCCGCATCCGGATGCGAAATAATGGCAAAGGTCTTGCGCTTTTCAATTTCGTGGGCATATTTCATAAAGGCCGCGAAGTTAGTTCAAAGTGCTTGAAAATGTGCGATTCCATTTTTTTCCGACTCGGTTAAAATTTGGATGGAATCATTTTAAAGAAAAAAATTGAAACATAAAAATCCGATAAAAAGCATTCTCGCTATATCATTTACCTATTGAACTACTGGATAAATTCACCGTAGAACAAAAGTATTATCCAATATTGCCCAAATTTTTCATAGTAGGCCACAGGGTATCCTTTTCCGATAAAAGCATATCCTTTGTGGGCAAACGCCAATCGATTTTTAATTGAGGATCATTGTAAATCAATCCACCTTCTGCACTTTTATTGTACAAGTTATCTCATTTATAAACAAAAATGGTATCCGGTTCAAATACAGAGTAACCATGCGCAAATCCTCGGGGAACAAATAATTGAAGATTATTTTCGGCACTCAACTCCACTGCAACATGAAGTCCATAAGTATCTGAGTCCTTGCGTAAATCAACTGCCACATCCAACACTCTACCTTGCATCACCCGTACCAATTTGGCTTGAGCCGCATCTCCTTTTTGAAAATGCAAACCTCTTAAAGTTCCATATCCGGAGAGGGCTTGATTGTCTTGAATAAATTCAATATCAAGTCCGCTGATTTCCTGAAAACTACGCTTGCTATAACTCTCAAAAAAATACCCCCTTGCATCACCATGTATGTCTGGTTTGATGATAAAACAATCTTTGATTCCGGTTTCAATGCGTTCCATGCTAAACAATATTTTTTAATGCTGACAAACAGCTGATTTCATAAGTGGGGTAATCGGTATGAGGATTCGAATGAGGATTAAAATATACCTGATCCATACCAACCCGGGCAGCACCCAAAACATCTATATCCAGCGCATCACCAATCATCAAACTATTGTGACTTTCGGCACCCGTTTGTTGAAAGGCATATTTAAAAATTTCAGGTTGCGGTTTCATACTCATGGCTTGTTCCGAAGTGATCATTTGTTGAAAAAAATGCTGGATACCGTCATTCTTCAATTTGTGAAGTTGGGTAAGTTCAAAACCATTGGGGATGAGATGGAGTTCGTATTTTTTATCGCTGCAATATTCTAACACCTCCTTTGT
>DAIRSC010000160.1:0-5863 GCA_036804585.1 Chitinophagaceae bacterium | reverse complement strand
GATATCGCTAATATTTTAGATTGTAAAATATTTTTTAATTTATTGTAACCATAAAATGGTTTTTTCTTGTATTTACCACTATTTATCTTAATCTGTGTAAGTGTTTTATTAAATAAATTATCATTCATATAAACTCCATTGTATTCATGTGCCTCTACGATTGATATGGAATATTCTTTGCCTATTTAAACCTTTTTGTCTTTTCCATGTTATTGCTGGTCATGGGTGGGAACTTCCTGATTATGTTTATTGGCTGGGAAGGTGTGGGGCTTTGTTCTTATTTGTTGATTGGATTTTGGTATCAGAATCTCGACTATACCAAAGCGGCCAAAAAGGCTTTTGTGATGAACCGGATTGGTGATTTGGGCTTTTTAATCGGGATGTTTTTATTGTTTTCGAAATTTCATTCTCTGGATTTTTCCATATTACAAAAAGCAATACAAACTACTGAAGCAGATCCTTTCTTCTTTTCAATGGTTGCAATGTGTTTCTTTATTGGTGCCACCGGCAAAAGTGCTCAAATACCATTATTTACCTGGTTGCCCGATGCCATGGCCGGTCCTACACCGGTGTCGGCGTTGATTCATGCCGCAACCATGGTTACTGCGGGTATCTACATGATTAGCCGCAGTCATTTTATTTATACCTTGGCGCCCGGTGTTCAACAGTTGATTTTGGTTGTAGGCCTTGCGACTGCTTTATTAGCTGCCACCATTGCTACTCAGCAAAATGATATTAAAAAAGTGCTGGCTTATTCAACGGTTAGTCAGCTTGGATTTATGTTTATGGCCCTTGGTGTCGGAGCCTATGTTGCTGCTATTTTTCATGTGGTCACACATGCTTTTTTCAAAGCATTATTATTCCTGGGTTCCGGTTCGGTGATTCATGCTGTAGACGGGGAGCAGGATATTCGTAAAATGGGCGGTTTGAAAAGGTACATGAAAACTACTTATTTTACTTTTTTAATCGGGTGTATTGCCATCGCGGGGATATTTCCTTTTAGTGGATTTTTCTCCAAGGATGAAATCCTCTTACAGGTATTTACACAGGGTAATTTTGGAAGGGTATATTGGATACTTGGTATGTTGGCTGCTTTAATGACCGCCTATTACATGTTCCGATTATTTTGGGTCACTTTTCACGGACAATACCGTGGTGGGCATGACAAACACCCCCATGAAAGTCCGGCATTGATGACTTTTCCATTGGTTGTTTTGGCTATTCTATCGCTAATAGGTGGTTTAATTGGAATTCCTGAAATCATGGGAGGAAACCATGCTTTGCATCATTTTTTAAGTCCGGTACTGATTCGGTCAACTGCTGCACAGGCAATGGTACATGAAGTTTCACATACTGCAGAATGGATGTTGATGGGTGTAGCAACAGTCATTGCCTTAACGGGAATTCTCATGGCCTGGTTTTATTATAAATCCTATCAATCTCAGAAAATCAATACTGGTGTATCCCTCTTTTTTGAAAATAAATGGTTTATCGACGAAATGTATGATGGGTTGATTGTGAAACCTTTGCAATCATTAAGTCGCTGGACTGAAAAGATTATCGAAAAATCAGGTATCGATGGCATTGTGAATGGAGTAGGACGCCTCATCCAATACAGCAGTAATAAACTTCGCTTATTACAAAGTGGATTGGTGGGTTTCTATTTGTTCATGATTGTGGCAGGTATGATTCTTTTATTCGTCATTCAGATTTGGTTTAATAAATTCTAAAGTCAAGATACACTAAAGCATGTTGATCTTATTACTCATACTTTTTCCCTTGTTAGGCGGCATTCTCATTTGGTTGCTGTCCGATAAGTGGGCATCTATTGCTGCACTGTTTGTTTCAGTTGTTGTGATGGTACTTTCATTGGTAGTCTATAATCAATATTATCATGGCTTACACGAAGAATTGATTTATCAGCAACCCTGGATTAGTCAATTAGGTGCGACGTTCTCAATTGAAATCAGTAATGGTTTGCCTTTATTGATGGTGATGTTAACCGGTTTTGTTTTTCCATTAATCATAGGAGCCTGGTATAATAAACCCATCGAGAAGGCTTCGCGGTTTTATGGTTTGATGTTCATGGCTCAAGCCGGTTTGATGGGAGTATTTTTGGCCAAAGACGCTTTGTTGTTTTATGTGTTTTGGGAAGTGGCTTTGATTCCGGTTTATTTTCTCAGCTCGATGTATGGAGGAGCCCGCAGAATTCCGGTAACCTTTAAGTTTTTTGTATATACCTTTTTGGGTAGTTTGCTCATGCTCGTTGCTTTCCTATATATCTATCAGCAAACACCAATTCATTCATTTTCATGGGATAGTTTGGTAAGTACAGGCAAAAGTATTTCGCCTGCCAATCAGCAATGGTTGTTTTGGATGTTGTTTATTGCTTTTGCCATCAAGATGCCGGTATTTCCGTTTCATACTTGGCAACCGGATGCATATGAACAAAGTGCAACGCCCGTTACTATTGTTTTAAGTGCTATCATGGTGAAGATGGGATTGTTTGCCGTCGTTCGTTGGTTATTGCCTTTATTACCGGATGGTGTTAAGTATTGGATGGATGTGGTGATGTGGCTGAGTGTGGCGGGTATCGTGTATGCTTCTTGTATGGCTATGGTTCAAACCAATATTAAACGACTTATTGCATATTCTTCCATCGCACATATCGGATTGATGGCTGCTTGTTTGTTTGCCCATAATGCCGATTATTTAAGCGTGCAAGGCGCAGCAGTACAGATGTTTAATCATGGGATAAATATTGCCGGAATGTGGATCATTGTTGGAATTCTGGAACATCGACTGGGTACTCAGCAATTGGATGAAATGGGTGGGATTGCCAAAATAGCTCCGTATTTCACTGTTGGGCTTGTACTGATTTCTTTGGCGAATATTGCCCTGCCTCTCACCAACGGATTTATCGGAGAATTTATGATGTTCAACGGTTTATTCAATGCCGATTCTAAATACCGGGTTTGGTTAACTGTTTTAGCCGGCTTAGGAGTGATTCTCTCTGCCGTTTATACCCTGACTATGGTACAAAAAGTGGCCTATGGTCCTTTGAAAACGACTTCAATGGCTTTTAGCGACTTGGAATTGAACGAAAAAATAGTGGTGATTCTGATACTTATAGTGATTTTGATTTTGGGATTTTATCCGAAGTGCCTTTTGGAATTGGTCAATATTTAGTATCAATCATCATGAAAAACAATTTTAGATACTAACAATGAATGCAATCGTAATATCAGCTTTGTTGGGCGTGCTCATGATGTTGAGCGGGCTGTTTTTTAAACGCAGTGTAGCGATTCAATGGACCGCTATTGCAGGAAGCGCCATTTTATTGATCGGTTCCATTCTTGAGTTAATTCCGGCTGGTCAAAACAAGCTGTTTTATGGTATGCTGGAGCTTCATCATGTGTCATCATGGTTCAATGCCTTGATGAGTACCTGTGTGATGTTGTACATTTTATTGTTTCATCGTTCAATTGCGAAAGTGGGTCGCAATGACGCCGAATATTTTGCCCTGATCTTTTTTGTGATGTGTGGCATTTATCTGATGTCTATGTATAGTAATCTGTTGATTCTGTTTTTAGGAATTGAAATCATGTCCATTCCGCAGTATATTATGGCGGGTTCTGATAAGGAAAATATCAAAAGCAATGAATCTGCCTTAAAATATTTTTTAATGGGTTCATTCAGTACGGGGATTCTATTGATGGGCATTACGTTGATTTATGGAGCTACAGGAAGTTTTGATTTACTCAGCCCTAAATTCATAGCTGTATTTCAATCCGGAGCTGATCCCAGTTCCCTGGCCATGATTGGCGTATTATTGCTCATTGTCGCATTTGGCTTTAAAACATCATCATCGCCTTTCCATTTTTGGACACCCGATGTGTACGATGGCTCTCCAACGGCTTTTACGCCTTTTATGGCAAGTATCGTAAAGGTTGGTCTATTCATGGCGTTTATTCGTCTCTTTCACTTGTCCTTTATCCAAATGGCTTCGCATTGGCAACTGATGATGGCGCTGATGATTGCACTCACATTACTCATTGGAAATATTACAGCCGTTTATCAGCAAAGTGTAAAACGCATGTTGGCCTATTCATCTATTGCTCAGGCCGGTTTTATGTTATTTGCTGTTTTTTCCACTAATCAAACTGCATGGGATGGTATGATGTTATATAGTGTGGCTTATACCTTATCTACTTTGGGCATTTTTGCAGTGCTCATAAAAATGAAAGACTATACCTATGACGGATTCAAAGGCTTGGGGAAAAAGGAACCTGTTCTGGCCGCAACTGCTACGATTTGTTTATTGTCCCTGGCAGGTATACCCTTAACGGGAGGCTTTTTTGCAAAATATTTTGTGTTGAATGCTGCCATGGAACAAGGACTCTGGATTGCCTTAATCATTTTCGCCGTTCTGATGGCTGCGGTGAGTGCATACTATTATTTTAAAGTTATCATGAGCATGTATTTCTTTGAAGGCGAGTCCGAATTGACTGAAGAGTCCGGTGCAGTGGAAAAAACTTTGATGATTATTAATGCCGTATTGGTCATTTTATTGGGCGTAATGCCTGGGCTTATCCTGAATCATTAATCGAAATCCATGTTCGTTGCGGCTTGATTACTCTTCAATTATTCGAATTTCATCCAGAAAAATATAGGTATCATATCCTCTGCCCTCATGCCACTGAGGCATTTTACCGTAATGCTTTGATTTGAGGCGAATGAAGCGCCATGGATTATTTCGAAGGGTTTCATCATTGACGGCATTCAAATCCACCCCAAAATTTGAAATGCTGATTTCCAAGTTGTGATCACTTTTATGGGTAGCCTGTGTATTTATTTTTTTCCAGTTCACTGAATCCTGACTAACCCAATATTCAACCTCTGTCGGATAAAATATCCAAGAGTTTTGATCTTCCAGGAAAGTTGTTTCGATGGCTTTTATTTTTTTATCATTTTCCAAACGAACGACCACCTCGACATCCTGGCCCTGATATCCCTGCCAATCTCCTGCACGCCAATTTAATTTTCCTTTGATGCCATTTACCAAACCTTCCGGGCCTCCAGCCGTATAGGAAGCATGAGGTTTATTGAGTGTATATACCTTGCGACCTTTGGGGAGTTTAGTAAATTGAGCTTGTTGCATTTTAAATGATTCGGTATTGCGCAACGCATAAAATCGAATATCGCAATTCTCTTTTAAATAGAAAGGTTCTGCATAATTTGTGAATGTACCTTGGTTCAGCGAATAAGAAATAGAAAGGCCCGGAACGGCAGATCCAAATTCAATACGCACGGAGTCCTCAAACACCCCATGTGTATGCATGAGAAAAGGTACAGTTGAATGTTTTTTTAATTTACCCGGTCTGTGCGGAAATCTCAGTCCAATTCCATCTGCCGGCATGAGAAGAAGACGCTTTGCTGCGTAATGTTCTTCAAATTGGGTATTGAATACTTTGACTTCTTCTATACTAGACACAAATCCATCCTGAATAACAAAGGGAGGTTCGATATCCAAGGCATCGTAATTGTTTTCGCCGGGGCAGCTTGGATAAAATCCGAGTTGCGCAAAAACATACCAGGCGCTCATTTGACCGCAATCTTCATTGCCTATTAAACCATCGGGATTATTGGTATAAAAGCTATCGCAAATGCGTTGAACCAGTTTTTCTGTTTTCTCATTTTTGCCAATGTAATTATAGAGATATGCGATATGATGGCTGGGCTCATTGCCGTGTGCATATTGCCCGATTAAGCCGGTAATATCACTTTGCTCCCTTCCTTCGGTTTTAGTTTGAGCGTGAAAAAGATTATCTAGTTTTTCTTCCATTTTTTTCCGGCTACCCAG
>DAIRSC010000159.1:0-5947 GCA_036804585.1 Chitinophagaceae bacterium | reverse complement strand
GGAAAATTGAATTCATATACTGAGATGCTTGCCGAACAATTTAAATTAGCCGGTGGTGGATCATTCTCGGTTCCTTACATGAATGAAGGCAATGGAAATGATGGTAGTAACAATCCGGCGCGTGTTTTGGGTTATGTGTTGCCTTGTAACAGCAATACACCCACCTTATCGCCTGTTTATCCATTAGGTGGAGCAACGGCCTTTAACAATGTATCCGTTCAGGGCCCCTATAATTTGGTAGGTGTTCCGGGTGCTAGGGTGATTGACGCAAACTTAAATTTGTATAGTTTTTTAAATCCATTTTTTAGCCGTTTTTGTTTGACACCCGGTGTCAGCACTATGATCAGCGAGGCCAAACGAATCAATGCCACCTTCTTTACTTTGTGGTTAGGAAACAATGATGCTTTATTATATGCCACCGGTGGAGCTGTTCCTCCTGCCAATGTGTTTAGTCCCTCGCTCACCGATACAACTACTTTTCGTTTAGCTATGACTCAGGTGGTTGATTCTTTGACTGCTAATGGAGCAAAAGGTGCTATTGCCAATGTACCGGATGTTACTTCCGTTCCTTATTTTACAACAGTTCCTTGGAATGGGGTGACTTTGACTCAAAGTGAAGCCGATACGCTGAATGCGACCTATATCGGTTTAGGCTTATCTCATATTTTATGGAAAGCAGGTGCAAATGGTTTTGTCATTAGCGATAGTACAGCACCCGGAAATGTTCGACAGGCTACTGCCGATGATCATATCTTACTTACAACGCCAAGTGATTCATTAAAATGTGCTCAATGGGGGGTGAATCCGGCTAAACCTCTTGCTGACAGATATGTATTAGACCAAAGCGAAAAAGTAATTATTCAGCAACATATCAGTGTTTATAATACCACGATCGCTTCTATTGCCATGGCAAAAGGTTTGGCGTTGGCAGATATGAATACTTACCTGAAATCGTTCAAATCAGGAATCATCTATAATGGCGTTTCAATGAATGCTGCATTTATCACCGGTGGTGCATTTAGTTTAGATGGTGTTCATCCGAATGGTCGTGGATATGCCTTGATTGCGAATGAATTTATCAAAGCCATTAATGCTAAGTTTGGATCAACTATTCCTCATGTAGATGTAACTGCTCATCCTGGAATTATCTTTCCTTAAGAAATATTTTAAAACTCAAATCAAAAATACCGGCGCTATCAAATTGCTGTGCATTTAAAAAAGCGAAATTCACCCATGAATGTGCTGATATCAAATGCTTTCACGTTAATCAGCAAGCCCTATTTAAAGTTAAAAATGGATTACTGTATGGTCAGTAAGGAATGCGTTGTGGCAATTTGATGAACTTCTTTTAGAGTTGTTAAACCGGAGGCTTCAATCAGTTTAAGAAATACCCGGCTATCATACATCTGACTATTCCCATTGGCTTGTGTGGTAAAATAGAGCGATGTCATTTGCAGTGAGTACATCGCTGCATGAAAAGGTTGTTTATCCCAAAAGGTTTCATTCACCAAAATAACACCACTCGGATTGAGGGCTTTTTTACATTTTTTTAGGATGCCAATAATTTCATCATCAGAGAAACAATCCAAAAATTGACTCATCCAGATGATATCAAATTTTCCGGGAATCTCTTTTTCGAATTCCAGAATGTTATGGGGAATTAAATGATAACGTCCTTCAAAACCGGCCGCATGTATATTTTTTTCAGCCATTGCCAATTGACCGGGATAATCGAGCAGATGCATTTGAATATCGGGCATGTGTTGCAAACATTGGATACTGAATTTACCGGTATTTGCCCCTATGTCTATAATATTTTTAGGTTTATAGGCTTGTACTTGTTGAACAATTATCGGGAAAACGGAATCTGAGTAAAAATTGTCAAAATCAAACCAACTTTTACTTTGCAAAGGAGTAAGTTTTGATAAACCTTCATAAATGGTTTTCCAGGGTCCCAGGTATGGCAGCCCGGCAGGTTTACCGGTTTCAATACTTTCTTTCAGTTTTCCGGCGCCTTCGTAACAAATATCACGCATAAAAGAAGTATTGATTTTTACCATGGCATCCGTGATGAACATGGTACCTGTTTTCGTAATCAGATATTTATCTTCATTTTCTGTTAATAATCCAATCCCGATTCCGGCTTCCAATAATATACGTAGGCCGTATTTTGAGATACTCAGCGGCGCATGAAGTTGTTCAAATTCTAGGCCATTCGTGTGTTGGTTTAAATGATTGAGCACACCATAATCGCGTAGCAGAACGGAAGCCTGAAAAGCATAAGGGGCATAGGATAAGAAATGGGCTTTTTCCAGAGCCGTAAAAGCATGGTATTCAGAGTCTTTAAAGAAAGAATGTTTTTTATTCATACCTGGTAAAGATACATGCCATCCATTAATCCTAGAAATATTCCCTGATTTGTGAGTGGCTGATTTAATTTGAATCGAGACTATTGGATTGTGATCGATCAATAAATTGAATGGCTACACGTAAATCAACTTCACCATGCCAGCCACTCCAGTAATGATTCCAATCCCCAACGCTCTGGATAGCATTCTCGAAAGATTCGTATAATCCTGATCCTAAAGCTCTGGCCAATTCTATCTTTTTGGCCTTACCGTTTTCATCGATTTTTACTTGCGCTATGATTTGACCGGATGTTTTAGCTTGAATGGCTGCAGGTGTATATTCAATTTCCCTGAACAAATAATCTTTCAATGCTTTGTTTTGTGTATAGGCAGGATAAGCAAGCGCTTGAAAAAGAAAAAAAGTCCGGTGATATACCAGACTTTGAAATTCATACTTATGGTCATCATCATTTTTTTAGTTCACCCAATGTACATGGTCGAACTATGCGTTCATTTTTTTCTTTAAATTACTATCCAATGCATCCAGAAATTCTTCCGTGTAAACAAAATGTTCTCCGTGTCTAACTATATTACCGTGAATACAAACCGCGAGATCCTTGGTCATAATGCCGCTTTCAACGGTTTCTATACAAACTTGTTCAAGGTAGTTACAAAAATCTATTAAGGCTTGATTGTTATCTAATTTACCACGAAAGGCCAAGCCTCTTGTCCACGCAAAAATGGATGCAATCGGGTTGGTACTGGTTGGTTTACCGGCCTGATAATCACGATAATGGCGGGTTACAGTTCCATGTGCCGCTTCAGCTTCCATGATTTTACCATCCGGCGTTATTAGCACAGAGGTCATTAATCCCAATGATCCAAAACCTTGTGCAACAGTATCACTTTGTACATCACCATCATAGTTTTTACAAGCCCAGACAAAATTACCATTCCATTTTAGCGCAGAAGCGACCATATCATCGATTAAACGATGTTCGTAAGTGATTCCTGATTCTTGGTATTGTGCTTTAAATTCATTCTCATAAACCTCTTCAAAAATATCTTTAAAACGGCCGTCGTATTTTTTGAGAATGGTATTTTTTGTAGACAAATACAATGGCCATTTTTTACTCAATGCCATATTAAAGCAGCTGCGAGCAAAACCATAAATACTCTCATCGGTGTTATACATGGTTAAGGCCACACCATCCCCTTTGTAATTGTATACTTCAAATACCTGCGCCTCACTACCATCTTCAGGCGTAAAAGTCATGGTTAATTTTCCTTTACCTTTAATAACGGTATCAGTAGCACGATATTGATCGCCAAATGCATGTCGACCTACTATGATAGGAGCAGTCCAGTTAGAGACCAAACGGGGAACATTTTTCATAACAATCGGTTCACGAAATACTGTGCCATCCAAAATATTCCGAATCGTTCCATTCGGTGATTTCCACATTTGTTTTAGGTTAAATTCCTTTACACGGGCTTCATCAGGTGTAATGGTTGCACACTTAATACCCACACCGCAAGCTTTTATCGCATTGGCGCAATCTATAGTGACCTGATCATTGGTCTTATCGCGATATTCAATACCTAAATCATAATATTGAATTGGAACATCAATATAAGGCAGGATTAATTTTTCCTTGATAAATTTCCAGATAATACGGGTCATTTCATCGCCATCGATTTCTACAACGGGGTTAACAACTTGAATTTTTGACATGTTTGTAAGGGATTAAAGAGTTGCAAAGGTAAGCATAAATTCCAGTGGTTTAGAATTAGAGAAGCGCTATTTTGAAGTACTTTTCTCGGGATTTCATGGAGTAGTTTATACCATTTTTAAAGTTGCAGTTATGGAGAAAGATAATGGTGGGCGGTGCTAAAGCAGATAGAAAGCAAAGCGGTATTTGATATGCAACTGAATCCTTAGAATTTTGCATCACAAAGGTCTCAAAATAGTCCGTAACGATAGAGGATTCAAGGTTTTTTATTATCCATTGTAATCTTAAAATGGTCAAAAATCAATAGATGTTTTTACAATGATTTTATATAAGTTTAGGATGGAATGAACCTTTGGTTTTATGCATCCCCTGATTTTACTGATATCCTATAAGCAGACGACAATAGCATTCGCCAAGTATGTTTTCCTTAATGTGAGGCTTTTCGGTCAATTTACGTTTATTTTTAAAAAAAGTAATTCAGATAAGGGCTGATAGTTTCTTGTGTGGCTTAAGTTTGCAGGATGTCTCAAACACATCCACGGATTCAGCAACTTGTAAAAGCAATAGATTTTGAAGAGCAGGAAGAAAAGCGCCGATATGTTGGGCAGGATATTAAATCACTTAAGTCGGCGGGGTTGCTGCTTCAACCCATTCAAATCATTAGAAGATATTTCGGTTTTGCAGACTACCCTGAGGCACAGTTCAGATTACTTTTTCCGGCAGATACTTCCCAATTTCGTGATGGCACAGCCATTGAAATATTTTATCGCGATGAAGAACCAATTAAAGGCATCCTATTATCCTTACAAGGCAAGACGGGAGAAATTCGATTTTTTGCTCCGGATTTTCCGGATTGGATCGATGAACAAGGAGTTGGTATACGTCGATCTTCAGATACGCGAACGGTGCAGTTTATGAAAGATTCTTTGAAAAATTTAACAACGAATGAATCTCTTTTTACTTTATTTGAACAATTACATGGCGATTCACTTATCCCCAAGGCTTCCGATATTTCTGAAGTCCCCATTTCTTTTTTGAATCGTCATATCAATTCCAGCCAACAACGTGCGGTTCAACAAATCCTAAACGCCGGGGATGTTTTTATTGTACATGGCCCACCCGGCACCGGTAAAACGACTACCCTGATTGACTCTATAGTGCAATAAAAAATAAGGGGACATCAAGTATTGGTAGCTGCACCCAGTAATGCTGCCGTTGACCACATGGCCCGAGGGTTAATTGCGGTAGGCGTGAAGGCCGTGCGCATCGGTAATAGCGTCAAAATTGCAGATGATTTGTTTTCAGCAACTCCAGAGGGACGATTAAACGATAAAAATATTCAGAAAGAAATCAAAGCCCTTAAAATCCGTGCAGAGGAATTTCGGAAAATGGCTTTACAATACAAACGTCGGTTTGGAAAGGCCGAAAGGGAACAGCGCAATTTATTGTTTGCAGAGGTAAAATCTATTCGACAAGAAATTCGAAAAACCATGGATTATCATCTCGATAAAATTTTTTCCAATGCCGAAGTGATTTTAGGAACACCACTCGCACTTGCAGAACAAAGATTCAAGCCGCAGCAATTTCATACCTTGTTCATTGATGAGGCAGCCCAATGTTTGGAGCCGCTTGCATGGGGTATCATACCTTTAGCGAAGCATACCGTTTTGGCCGGCGATCATTTTCAGTTGCCTCCAACAGTTCTTTCTCAAAAAGCTACGCAATTGGGTTTAAATATTTCGATTCTGGAAACAGCCATACGAAATACCGAAGATCAGCAGTCGTCGGCCACCCAAAATCGTATGCGAACCGTAACAGCCGGACTATCAAATGATAATTCTTACCAGCGTGCACTTCAAACACCGG
>DAIRSC010000158.1:0-6001 GCA_036804585.1 Chitinophagaceae bacterium | reverse complement strand
TTAATGATTTCACATCATTCGCATTAAAATCACCGACTATCACAACCTGCATGAAATTTCGTCCAAAAAATGATTCATAATATCGTTTTATATCTTCAACCGAGATATTTTCCAACGAACTCAGGGTTCCAGTTGATGGTTTAGAAAAAATCAGCTCCGCAGGATACATCACCTTGTTATAAGCCAATGAAGCCATATTTGCTGCTCTCGATTTTGAATTTTTGATATTCTCTAAATATTGACTTTTAATTCGGCTAAAGGCACGATCTGAAAATTCTGGTGAATTTAACTTCTCTATGAGTAAATCAAGGGTTGGATTGATATTCTTGCTCAGTGTACGGATATTTACAATAAACTCATCAAATTCTGATGTGAACGAAATTGAACTCCCCAATTTATCCAAAGCCATACTCATCTCCTCTGCAGTTCGACTTTTTGTGTCTTCATTCATCATTTCAGCAAAAAGATTGGCCAATCCAACCTTCGATGGATCCATTTGTTCAATCAACCTTCCACCCGGAAAGGATAAACTTATTACCACAGCAGGAAGTTCATTCGAATATGATTCCATAAAAGTGATGTTTTTGTCCTCGTATTTTTTGAATGAAGGAACTTTAATCACCGGGTTTGTGCCTACTTTAGGCATTTTTGAACGATCAAAATTGTCTTTTGCCTTTTGGTATTTCAAACCGGCATAATTTTCGGGAACGTATTGAAAATTCATGTCCTGCCGACTCACTGCAGCAGGAGTTTGTTCCTGATATTCTTTTGTCAACACATATAAAATGACCATGGCTTTTCCTTTGATATAAATATCAAATGCCTTACGCACATCAGTCAGGGTAAATTCTCGATATCGTTTGGCCTCTTGTTTAATATAATTAGCATCATTTGTAAAGGTTTGGTAGGCAGCTAATTGTGACACTTTCCCGCTTACACTTTCCAATCTATATATCATGGAAGCCTCGTAAGACATTTTAAATTTGTCCACTGCTTCCTGAGTAATAGCATTTTGACCTAATTCCCGGAGGGCGTTCCGGATTTCCTGTTCCATCGACTGAAGTGTTTGCCCCGGTTTAGGAGTGACTGTAATTTGTATAGCACCGGATAATTCATCGGTATAATTTCCAGCATTTGCATTTTGCGCACTTTGGTTTTTAACCAAACGCTGGTACAAAATGGAATTATTATCACCACCTAAAATTTCGGCCAAACAATCTAATGCCGGTTCATCCCGGTGATAAGCAGGTACGGTTGGTATAGCACAAACGATTTGTGGTAATTTCGCATACTGATCCACCATGGTGGAATAACGATCACTGGTTACAACAGGAACTGAAGATGGCGCTTTTTTAACTTCCGGACCCTTATAGATTCCGCCAAAATATTTTTCAACCATTTTAACTACTTCACTGGTAACCACATCTCCACCAACCGTAATGATGGCATTGTTTGGTCCATACCAACGCTTAAAAAAGTTCTTTAAATCTTCTACATTCACCCGATCTAAATCTTCCACATACCCAATAGTCAGCCAGGAATAAGGATGCCCAACAGGAAACAAGTTCTTAGCCAAGGTCTCTTGCACCAATCCGTAGGGACGATTATCATAATTTTGACCTCTTTCATTTTTAACGGTTGCGCGCTGAACTTCAAATTTTTTCTGTGTAACGGCATCCAATAAAAATCCCATCCGATCTGCTTCCAACCACAACATTTTCTCCAATTGATTACTGGGTACTGTTTCAAAATAATTGGTACGATCACGATTGGTGGTTCCATTTAAAGTTCCACCGGCTTCAGTGATGATTTTAAAATGTTGTTCATCGGCCACATGATCTGATCCCTGAAACATCATATGCTCAAAAAAGTGCGCAAATCCTGATTTCCCCATTTCCTCTCTAGCAGAACCCACGTGGTAGGTTACATCCACATGACATATAGGATCGCTGTGATCTTCATGAACGATTAAGGTTAATCCATTGGGCAACACATACTTTTCATACGGAATCACTAACTCATTACCGGATTTGGTGACTTTTTCAAGCAACTTAGCCTGAGCGAAACTGAACTGCATCCAGGCCATACAGGCGATGGACAAGCATAATTTTTTGAACATACTCTCTTTTGTTTAAGGCCTCTAATTTAACACAATTCATTGAAATCTTCTTTCCCGGGTTTTTACCCCTTGTGTTTCTTTGTGAATAGACACTCTCTTGATTTTATTCGCCCTGATTCTTTGTTATTTTTGTGAATACAAGCTTGATCAAAGAATATTTAGGGGTTGCTGGTTATCTCACCGGCATTTCAAATTCAAAAAAGCATTCAAGGGATAGTTCCGCACGTGCGGGACAGCCCTGATACGATGACACTATAGTTGAAAATGGCAGTGAGCAATGAAAATCGAAAAATGTACTGCAAGCTTATTGAAGAGATATGAAAAATTACCGTGCATTTAAATAAGCGCAATTCACACCAAAATGCAATGATGCCAAATGCTTTCACGTTAAACAGCAGCCCCTGGTTATGAATCCTGTTTAGTTTGTTGTAATCTCCGTAGTGCGCAAGAAATTAATTTTCAAGGAGAATGAGTTGCAACTAAACTTAGCGGAATAATTCAGATATTACGCCTATTTTAGCAAACAAAAAAAGATGTTCAGAACAAAATTACATGAAAATGCGGCGGGTTTTGCTTTATTATTGCTTCGATGTTTATCGGGGGGCTTAATGATGACTCATGGGTGGCCTAAAATGCTAAAGTGGGCAGACAAAAAATCGAGCTTTGCAGATCCATTCGGTATGGGGTCTGAAATTTCATTAGCTTTAACCATCTTCGCAGAGCTGGGATGCGCCGCTTTATTGGTACTAGGTCTTGGTACCCGGTTAGCACTTATTCCGCTCATTATCGTTATGGGAGTGGCATTCTTTAAAATTCATGCTGCTGACCCTTTAGGCGACAAAGAATTAGCCCTTTTTTATTTGGTCATTTATACGGCGCTCCTTTTCAGTGGAGCCGGCAAGTATTCGTTGGACAAATGGTGGTTGAAAAAATAGATGTATCCTGATTATTCAAAACGAACTTTTGTAACAGTAACGCCGGTACTTGGAATTTCTCTGCCCATCATGTTCATTTTGGAATTTGTTTTCAGGGTTTCTTCAAAGGTTTGTACAAGACCTGTAGTGATATCCACTGTGATTAGTCCGTCGGATAAATTATCTACTTCGGAGGTTGACGGCATACCTTGAATTTCCATCGAACTGGTTCCTTTACTTTTTCGTTTAAAAGAAACGCTGGCTATATTTCCTTCTATTTGATCGAGGAAATAAATCGTTTGGGTTCGAATACCCTCCTTTTCTTTATCTGCTTTCCAGCCGCTACCTACTTTGGCCTCTTTTGGAATAAGCAGAAAAGCGTTTTCGAAATTAGGACCCTGTTGCATCCTACGCATCATCCCTCTTCCTTTGCCTTTGGGTTTTTCTTTTTCTTCGGTCTCCATGATTTTACCGTTGGCATCACAGATTAAGGAATCCGTTTTCCCAATGAGTTCCTTGATATTAGCGGCCATCATCCCTTCTTGTTTCGCTGGATCCTCACTGTCAAATTCCATTTTTTGTCCATATCCCTCAAAATGAATTTTTATCTTTTGAAGGGTTGTGAGCAAATGGATGTTTTCGGTAGAGTTAGGCATCAATCTGATTTCAGTTACCGACTCCGAAATGGTTTTCATGGGCATTTCATCTTCACCTTGTTTTTGAACCAAATCCGAGGAATCTTTCGAGAACATTTTGATGGTTTTTCCGGGCACCAAAACTATCTTCTCTGTAAAAGATTGTGCCTGAATGCCGAGTTGCAAAACGCTGAACAGAACCATGCCTGTTAACATGGAATAGAAATGCTTTTTCATGATGTTATTATTTTTTTTCTTCAAGTCGAATGAGTGCAAAGATGGCATAATTTATGATATCCCGGTAATTCGAATTCATGCCTTCCGAAATTTGGGTATTCCCGTCATTAGCGAGAATTTGTTTAATTCTTAAGAGTTTGGTTAATATTAAATCAGCAAATGATTCCTGACTCATCTCGCGCCAGGCCTCCCCGTAGTCGTGGTTTTTAGCTTGCATAAGGGCATGTGTTTCGGAAAGATGACGATCATAGGCCGATAATGCCACTTCAGCCGTCAAGTCCCAATTGCTTTCATTTTTGAGATCATCCTGAATGAGCGCAATGAGCCCATAATTGACGATGGCCATCCATTCGCCCCGAATATCATCATCAATTTTTTGTATTCCGGTTTCCTGAATCGTGCGAATCCTTTGCGTTTTAATATATAGCTGATCCACAATAGAAATAGGCCTTAGTACCCTCCAGGAAGTTCCATAATCTGCATTCTTGAGTAAAAATATTTCTCGACAGCTTTGAGTCACTGCCTTGTATTGTTTTTCTGATTTTGTCATCGTCACCCTATCTTCGTATTTGATGTCCAAAAGTAATATTTTCCCTATGCATTCTACCATCAATTGTCGTGGAAAAATGTTGGACCTTTCTACTCCCCGTGTCATGGGTATACTTAATGCCACGCCAGATTCTTTTTACCGACCGGATTCCACAGATATAGATAGCTTATTGAAGCGGGCCGAAAAGATGTTACAAGATGGGGCGAGTATATTGGATATCGGTGGAATGAGCAGCCGACCGGGTGCCCAACAAATCAGTGTTGATGAAGAATACGCGCGACTTATTCCTGTGCTGCAACGTATTTGCCAGACATTTCCCGAAGCCATTCTGTCTGTTGATACCTACCGTTCAGAAATAGGAAGGGCTGCCCTCGAAGCAGGGGCTCATATCATTAATGATATCAGTGGTGGCGTAATTGATCCAACATTGCCGGGAATTGCGGCTTCGTTTCAGGCGCCTTATATCTGTATGCATATGAAAGGAATGCCCGATGTGATGCAACAAAATCCGCACTATGATGATTTGTTAGCTGAAATGTTGGACTATTATTACCAAAGAATCAAAACCCTGCGCGAAGCAGGTCTGAAAGATATTATCCTGGATCCCGGATTTGGTTTTGGAAAAAATCTGGAACACAACTATCATTTACTGCGAAATCTTGACACTTTTTATATTTTAGGAAAACCGATACTGGTTGGCATTTCTCGAAAATCGATGATTTGCAAGGCACTGGAAGTCAATGCCGGCCAAGCACTCAATGGAAGTACAGCTTTGCACATGCTGGCCCTAACGAAAGGTGCAGCGATTCTTCGTGTACATGATGTGCGTGAAGCGATGGAATGTATTATTTTGCACCGGCATTATGCAGGAGAATAAACTAAAAGTTATTATTATCGGGCCGGCTCACCCTTTGCGAGGGGGCCTGGCTACTTATAATGAACGACTTTGCCGTGAATGGTTATTACAAGGACATGATTGTAGTATTATCACCTTTTCGCTACAATACCCCGGATTTCTATTTCCAGGTACAACCCAGTATTCCGAAGAGCCGGCACCGAAAGACCTTCGTATCCGGGTTCTGTTGAATTCCATCAATCCGATTAATTGGATATTGAGTGCCTTTCGTATTCGAAAAATGCAGGCTGACCTGGTAATCGTTCGGTATTGGTTACCATTTATGGGGCCTTGCTTGGGTAGCGTTTTGCGTTTGCTTAGCAAAAAAACAAAAATCATCTGTATTGCCGATAACATCATTCCACATGAAAAAAGATTCATGGACGAGGCTTTTACCCGATATTTTGTAAAACCCATTGGTGGTTTTATTACCATGAGTGAAAAAGTGCTGGATGATTTAAAACAATTCAGTCAAAAATCTGCCCGATATGTGCCGCACCCCGTTTATGATACCTATGGTGATGCCGTAGATAAAAAAACAGCCTGTCAACAAAACAAACTGAATGATAGATTTCGTTACTTTTTATTTTTTGGCTTTATCCGCAAATACAAAGGATTGGACTTATTGTTTGATGTGATTGCCCGTTTAAA
>DAIRSC010000157.1:0-6003 GCA_036804585.1 Chitinophagaceae bacterium | reverse complement strand
CAGTACATGATGGAGTAATTTTCGTTCATTTAGATGCACAATAATTTTTCATATCCCCTCAATAAGCGTGCAGTTTTTTTCTGATTTTCACTTCTCACATGCATCTTCAAATTCCGCGTCATCGTCCAAAGGCTGTACCACAGTACTACCCCTCGAACGCTTCCTTGAATTTGAAGCGCCTATGAAATAATGAGCAAGCCCTAAATAAAGCAAGAAGTATGGTATAAATGACTATACGATCTTATATTCTTCCGGCAGATTCTTTTCTTCCTCATTACTCATGTTATTTTCCTGATCCAAACTCAAACATAAAGTTGGAGGTATGCCCACATTTATTTGGATATTGGTGAAACTTTAACCGGTGCGCTCAAAAATAGCTGCTGAATTTTCAATTTCTGACCAGGTCTCATTCAATTTATCCAAGCCATATTGCTATACAGAATCCAGGACTTCTGTTTTAAATAAACCGGAAAGATTGTCCTTGATTTCATTGATTTTGTCCATTGCATTTTCGAGTGCTGCCATGATTTAATTTTCGACACAGATACCTCGCAATCAAAAAGTATTAGACGCCTTTGTGGGTAACCTGAATGGATCAAATGAATACGAAGCAAAGAGTGGCTACCTAGTTGCTTAAAACGCATACGACCCGCCTTCGGCGGGTCGTAACAATGATTTAAATGATTATTATTTAACAGTCTCTGCACCTTCAATCAACACAATCGTTTTATTCCGACTCATCTCAACAAAACCACCTTCAATACTATAGATCTCGTGATTATTCCCTTTGTCCTTCAGAATTTTTAATTGTCCCTTACCCAAAGCAGCCACAATCGGCGCATGGTTATCCAAAAGTTCAAAATATCCGGCAACGCCCGGCAATAGAACGCCGTAAACATCTCCATTAAATATTTTTCGCTCGGGTGTTAATATATCCAGATGCATATTTGTTTTTTTGCTTGTTCATGCTTTAGGTCCAAAAGAAGCTTAGCCCCTTAGGCCCTCAGAATTAATTTTTCGCGGCCTCCATCATTTTCTTACCCTTGGCGATCGCATCATCAATGGTACCCACCAGATTAAATGCTGCTTCTGGATATTCATCCACTTCACCATCCATAATCATATTAAATCCACGAATCGTTTCTTCAATAGGTACCAACACACCTTTTAAACCGGTAAATTGTTCGGCCACATGGAAAGGTTGTGATAGAAAACGCTGCACACGACGAGCACGAGATACCGTTAATTTATCTTCCTCACTCAATTCATCCATACCCAAAATCGCAATGATATCTTGCAATTCTTTATAACGCTGCAAAATTAATTTCACGCGATTGGCACAACGATAGTGGGTTTCTCCTACAATAGCCTCAGTCAGAATTCGGGAAGTAGAATCCAAAGGATCTACCGCCGGATAAATTCCTAAATCCGCAATCTTACGACTCAATACCGTGGTGGCATCCAAGTGGGCAAAGGTTGTTGCCGGCGCCGGATCGGTTAAGTCATCCGCAGGTACATATACTGCCTGCACCGAAGTGATTGAACCATTTTTTGTTGAAGTAATACGCTCTTGCATTAATCCCATTTCCGTAGCCAATGTCGGCTGATAACCTACCGCCGATGGCATACGTCCCAACAAGGCCGATACTTCAGAACCAGCCTGTGTAAAACGGAAGATATTATCTACGAAAAATAAGATATCACGTCCTTTTCCGGTTCCATCTCCATCACGGAAATATTCAGCAACCGTCAATCCACTCAAGGCAACACGGGCGCGGGCTCCAGGAGGTTCGTTCATTTGTCCGAATACAAAGGTTGCCTTACTTTCTTTCAACCCTTCTAAATCTACTTTTTCCAAATCCCAACCTCCATCTTCCATGCTATGACGGAATGCCTCACCATAATTCATGATACCAGCTTCGATCATCTCACGCATCAGGTCATTTCCTTCACGGGTTCTTTCACCCACACCGGCAAATACCGATACCCCACTATATGCTTTCGCAATATTATTAATCAATTCCTGAATCAATACAGTTTTGCCTACCCCTGCACCGCCAAACAATCCAATTTTACCCCCTTTTGCATAAGGTTCAATCAAATCGATTACCTTAATTCCGGTAAATAAAATTTCTGACGCCGTACTTAAATTTTCAAATGCAGGTGGCATGGCATGGATCGGACGACCATTTGCCTTACTCGGTTGTGGCAATCCATCAATCGCATCGCCTGTTACATTAAACAAACGACCCTTAATGGCGTCACCAACCGGCATTGCGATTGCGCGACCGGTATCAACCACTTCCATACCTCGCACCAAACCTTCGGTTCCTTCCATGGCAATACAACGAACACTATCCTCTCCAAGATGTTGTTGCACTTCCAGAATCAAATCAGTAGCGCCGGGACGCTTGATTTCCAAGGCACTAAGGATATCCGGCAGACTTGTTTCTCCGGGAAAATGTACGTCAACCACCGCACCGATGATTTGTTTGATTTTACCTGTATTGGACATAAGTTTTGTATTTTTAAAGCCTGAAAAAGGCCCTTTTAAAATTTTGCGCAAAGGTAAGGCCCACCTTTCAGAAATCAAACTAATCAGGCTATCAAATATCCTGAAATGTGGATACTTCGTTGATTTCGCTTCCAATCTCGCGCCCGTCAATCAATTGGTAAAGCGCTAATATGCCTTTTTCGCAGTCTCTTTTCCCTTTTCAAGGGGACTCTCTCCGATTCGGCTCAAGGAAGATTTTGTCCTATCTCGAAAGACAAAACACCGAAAGCAATTTTAAAATTTGGATTCAAATGAAATAGTAGCACATCTTTCCTGCTCCAAAAATCGTCACTCCCGCTTTCCGCCTGTGCGCGGCACTTGGCTACAATCGGGGCTAACAATAAGTGCCCGGCATCTCAATTTTGTCAAAGGTCTGATTCCATTTGAACGTTATAGTCCGAATCTGCTTGCCTCATTCTCTATCAAACGCTGCACTGCACCAACGCACAACCCTTTTGATTTTCAATGGCCATGTTAACGTTTGATAATACACCGCGATAACGGTCGTCAGTATAATGATTGCCGAAATCCTTGCCTGCGAATGAAATCTGCCCATCAGTTTGTCCATGATAAAGCACCTCATTCATTACGCGAACTCTCAAATCTACCATTCGGACATACTTGACGGCTTCTTCGCTCACCAAAAAAAGGATTTCTCCACCGGATTCGGAAAAACCCAAAGCTTGATTTTTCAGACGCTTCCAAACCCAGTATACGATTTTGAAATTTAATGGCAGCAATATCAATACGTTGATTAATGATTCGTGTATCGAACTTAAAATTCCCAAAAATGAGCCCATTCGAAAAGCAGACAAACCGCTATCATTGCAGCTACCCATCTTCATTTTTTGCTATTCTCACTTGAAGCAAATCCTCAAGGCGGTGTATAAAAAAAATTTATTTTACCCTTTTTTATCTTCATTTTTGCGGGAGATGGGAAAGATTATTTCAATAGCAAATCAGAAAGGAGGTGTCGGCAAAACAACCACAGCCATTAATTTGGCCTGTAGTTTAGCTGTACTGGATTATAAAACACTGCTTATTGACTGCGATCCTCAGGCCAATACTACCACTGGAAATGGATTTGACCTTCGAAATATCCAATTAAGTGTTTACGACTGCCTAGTGAATGATACACCGATTGATAAGGTTATCCTTGAAACTGAAACACCCAATTTGTTCTTGCTGCCTTCACACCTCGATTTAGTTGGTGCTGAAATCGAACTGATCAATCATCCCAACCGCGAAAAAAAATTACTTCAGGTATTGAGTGAAGTGAAAGATCAGTATGAATTTATTATCATTGATTGCTCTCCATCATTGGGCCTGATTACAGTGAATGCTTTAACTGCCAGCGATAGTGTAATTATTCCTGTGCAATGCGAATTTTTTGCCTTGGAAGGTCTTGGCAAATTACTCAATACCATTAAAATTGTACAATCTCGACTCAACCAACACCTGGCTATTGAGGGCATCTTAATGACCATGTATGATGGCCGCCTCCGACTCTCGAATCAGGTTGTGGAAGAGGTTAAAAATCATTTCGATGATTCTGTTTTTCATACCATCATTCATCGCAATACCCGATTAGGAGAAGCGCCCAGCCTTGGTAAACCCGTGTTAATGTATGATGCCGATTCTACAGGAGCGATGAATTACCTCAATTTGGCTAAAGAGATCTTGCAACGCAATGATATGACCCATATACGCAACGCCGAAAAAACTTTAGAAATCGAAGAGAATGAGCATTAAACCCATTACCAAAGCACAAATCGGCAAATGCTTCGGCGCCCTTTTGGGAAATATTATAGTTGAAGTGAATGCCTTCGCAAAATCCAGTGAAAACCCTGAAGTGTTGGTAGGAAGCATTACCCGAATTCCTTTGAGTGCAATCGAAGTAAATCCGAATCAGCCAAGACGCAGCTTTGAAGAAGCTCCACTCCATGAACTGGCTGCCTCTATCAAATTACACGATATCATCCAACCCATCACGGTTGTTAAACTCCCTAATAAGAAGTATCAGTTAATCTCCGGCGAGCGTCGTTTCAAAGCTTCACATATTGCCGGCCTGACAGATATCCCGGCCTATATCCGCGTGGCGAATGACCAGGAAATTCTGGAAATGGGCCTGCTTGAAAATCTGCAACGCGAAGACCTCAATGCTATCGAAATCGGCTTAGCTTATAAACGACTGATGTCTGAGTGTAATATGACGCAGGAAGAAGTAGCTGACCGCATGAAAAAAGATCGCTCAACGGTCACCAACTATATTCGTTTACTCAAATTACCGCCTTCGATTCAAGTGTCTGTTCGGAATAAAGAACTGAGCATGGGACATGCCCGTACCTTGTTGGGCCTTGAACATATTGAACAACAATTGTTTGCTGCCAAAGAGATGATTGAACAACAACTTTCGGTACGTGCCGCTGAAGAAATGGTCAAAAGAATTCAACAAAACAAACCTGCACAAGCCAAAAATGCTTCCGACAATGGCAAGGATTTACCGCCAGCGTATAAACGCATTGAAGATCAAATCGCTTCGCACTTATCGACCAAGGTTATTTTGCAACGAAAAAAAAATGGCAAGGGACAAATCACTATTGAATTCTATAACGATGCCGACCTGGAGCGCATTCTGGATCAAATTCATATCTGATCAGCCGTTGATATGGATTTGTTTATTATTACCGATTCTCATCACGCTGAGTAGTAAAGTCCATGCCCAAACAGATAGTCTGCATAAAGACTCGTTAAAAGTTACTACCAACAAGCCGGCTTTGACCACTATATTCCCGGATTCGATTTTTCGTTTTAATACCAAAACCCCAATCCCCAAACGTGCAGGGATGTATAGTGCCGCGCTCCCCGGACTAGGACAAATTTACAACAGGCAATACTGGAAGGCGGGTATCGTATACGCAGCAGCAGTAGTAACAGGCGCATTTTTGGTAGACAATCAACGCAACTACCGTAAATATCATGAGGCCTATATTTATCGCATAGACAATAATCCAAATACCCCGATACAGTTTCCTGAATATTCTACCGACGATTTAAATACCCTTCGAAAAGGTTATCGTCAATACGTTGAATACAGCGTAATATCAGGCACCATCGTATATGTACTCAATATCCTAGACGCCTATATCTCTGCCCATTTGCGCACTTTTGATATGAGCAAGGATATCAGCTTTCAACCAACAGGTTCCTTACAGTGTGGTCAGGTAGGTTTGGGTATTCGAATCACATTTTAATCAATCAACTATGAATATTGCACTCATCGGATATGGAAAAATGGGTAAAACCATTGAAACAATTGCCCTGAAAAGAGGACATGAGATTGTTTTAAAAATATCCAGTCAGAACCCGCAGGATTTAAATGATGAAGAACTCAAAAAAGCAGATGTTTGTATTGAATTTAGCACGCCCGAAACCGCCTTTTCTCATGT
>DAIRSC010000156.1:0-6016 GCA_036804585.1 Chitinophagaceae bacterium | reverse complement strand
ATAGACGTACAGGCTGTCTGCGTAAATACAGAAAAACAGTCACTTGTGAATTATCATTTTCGAATGAGTCCATTTTTCGAATAGCACAGTTTAATTTACACTACCTAATCCTTGATATAGCCATAATTATTTTCTTGGTGTATTTTTTGTGCTACTTCATCAAATCCCGTTTCTCCGATCAAATATCCTACTGCACAGTATGTCCCATATATATCTATAAAATAAGGTGTTCTTTCTTTATGAAATGTATTTTTAGGAAAGACCCCATTATTCCAATATTTGTTTAAAATATCTAAACATTTTATTCTATTTTGTTTTTGATGTGCACTTAAATTATTGGGTGTAGTTCTCCTCAGTTCATCTTCTACCAATGATAAATGAAGTTTGATAAAGTCTACTTCGTTTGTATAGCTGTAACCTTTATCTAGTGCACTTATATTTACTTGTTCCCAATTTTGATTTAGTTCAATGAATCGTTTTTTCGAGTTAGAATTTGATGCGGAATAACTTAAAGCATATAAAGGCGTGAAAATATATATCAGAATAATATTTTTCATACTGCTGGTATCATCACATAAATTTACTTTACCGAAAAATACAACAGGTCATGCCTACGTCATTTTTCTTATTTGACATGATAAATCATGCAATATTTTCAATTTTTCTAAACATATACAACATTCTAATCCATTATTTATATTAAATTTGAGGATTATAATCTATTATTTATATGAAATATATAGAACGTAATCTTAAAATTACACTAAATAACGAATGGGATAGTGGAAAAGTATTGATTATTTTAGGCCCGCGGCAAGTTGGAAAAACAACCTTAATTAAAGGAATATGTGAGAAAAATGGGGGTTTTTTATTTTTTAATGGCGATGATTACGAGGATAAAATGTTATTGACCGATGCCAGCGAAAATAAATTACGATTACTTATTGGTAATCACAAGACCGTTTTTGTAGATGAAGCCCAAAAGATAAAAGATATTGGAACTACTTTGAAGGTCATACATGATAGAATCCCTGACGTCAGAGTAATTGTAAGTGGATCGTCGGCATTAGATATTGCAAATTCGGTCAATGAGCCCTTAACAGGAAGAAAATGGGAACATCAATTGTTTCCTATATCGTGGAATGAACTCATAAAATTTCAAGGGTACAAGGAAGTTCGCAAAAACTTAAATCATCATTTGGTATTTGGTATGTACCCCGAAGTTTTAATGAATCCATTTAAAGCGGAAGATATACTGAAAGAATTAGCCAATAGCTATTTATATAAAGATCTATTACAATTAGATGCCATCAGAAAACCTGAAGTGATTGATAAATTACTTTTAGCGTTGGCTTTACAAGTAGGCGCAGAAATCAATTACAATGAATTGTCCAACTCCTTGAGAATTGACCGCGTTACTGTAGAAAATTATATTTCACTATTAGAAAAAGCTTTTATCGTATTTCGATTACATCCATTTGCTAAAAATGTACGTAATGAAATAAGCACAAACAGGAAAGTGTATTTTTATGATAATGGGATACGAAATGCCATATTAAGAAATTACTTGCCTTTGGAAAACAGACAAGATGTAGGAGCATTGTGGGAAAATTTTCTGATTGCAGAAAAAATTAAAATTAGATCATATCAAAAATGGAATGGCCGAAATTATTTTTGGCGTACTTATGCTCAACAAGAAATTGATTACATTGAAGAAAGCAACGGTAATCTTTCAGCATATGAATTTAAATGGAACCCAAAGGCAAAAGCCAAATTTCCAAGTACATTTATTTCAAATTACAACCCCATTGAAAAATTAATTGTGACTCCAGATAATATGGATGAGTTTTTAAAGGAATAACATCCAGAACTATATAATACATATTTCAATCAAGCTAAATGCCAGATGTGCCCTAAGCAACATACTCCTTCAACTCTTGTTCAAAATACATCAATGCATTTTTAATAGGCAAAGGCAAACCTCCACCCAGCGCACAGAGCGAACCTATTTCCATCGTTTCTAACAAATCATTTAAAAGGGTTCGATCGATTTTATAGTTTGAATGTATTGCTTTGTCAAACATCTCTTTTCCCCTTGTACTCCCCAATCGACAAGGAAAACATTTGCCACAACTTTCGTGAGCGGTAAATTCGAATAAATGATGCAGGTATTTAATCAGTGGAAATGTTTGAGGGATACACACCACCGAAGCATGCCCCAACAAAAATCCATTTTCCTGAAATGATTCAAAAGTGATGTTTAAATCATTGATTTTATGCACCGGTACCAAACCACCCAAAGGACCGCCAATATGCATAGCCTTGATATCCTTTTTGAATCCCTGACCCAAAGTCTCAATAACGACTTGTAAAGGCGTACCCATATCCACTTCGTAAATGCCCGGGCGATTAAAAAAACTATCGAGTGAAATGAGTTTTGTCCCTGTTGATTTTCCCTTACCGATTGCCGCAAATGCCGCTCCACCTTCGCGCAAAATAAACGGAATGCAGGCTAAAGTCTCCACATTGTTAACCACAGTGGGTTTATTAAATAGCCCAACCTGAGCGGGATAGGGTGGTCGAACCCGCACCTCAGGACGCTGCCCTTCAATAGATGATAATAAGGCGGTTTCTTCTCCACAGATATATGCCCCCTGTGCATGTATCACTTTAAATTGAAAATTAAATCCGCTGCCTAAAATATTTTCGCCCAACAAACCTGATGTGTGGAGTTTAATTATTTCCGCTTCGCAAATGGCAATACTCTCGGGATATTCACCCCGAATATATAATACGCCCCACTCTGCCCCAATGATATAACCCGCCAACATCATCCCTAGTAAGACACTGTGAGGTTGTTGCTCGAGCAAGTAACGGTCGCTATAGGCTCCGGGATCTCCTTCATCTGCATTACAAACCACAAACTTGGTTTCAGAAGGTGTATTCCGACAACTTTCAAATTTGAATGCGGTCGGAAAACCAGCGCCACCCCGTCCTCGCAGTCCACTTGTTTTTAATTCTGCCAGAAGTGCTTCCGGACTTTGGTTTAAAGCAGATTTAAACAAGGCATAATAGGTGTTGATATCCGTAAATGGAGTCGTAAGTACAGGTGTTCCTAAATGCCCCACATGATAGGTATCCTGATTACCCGATTCAAGCATTTTTTCATCCTTCAAGTTGAATCGTTCAATCGCATCTCCGGAGTAGTTTTTTCCCTCATAAAAAAAGGCCTTATTTTCATGACAGCGCCCCAAACAGTACATAGAACCAATTTCATCTTCCTGAAAATGGGTCTTGAGCTCATTTCGCAATTCATCTTGTGTTCCGGCACACATACAAGCACTGCCTTCGCATACATATGCTTTTTTGCCTTTATTTTCAGGTCGGGTAAAATCATAAAAGCTCGCCGTTCCATAAGTGTTGGCATGACCAATTAAAAATTCCCTGGCCAGTCTTTCGGTTTCCTCAACGGATACTGTTCCGGTTTCGCGAGCAGCTTCACCAATTTTTTCAAATAGATTTTCGCTTAACCCTTTTCGACCGGAAAGCTCACTGATATTAAATGACATATAAAAAATTGTGGAACGAAGATAGTTGAAACTTGCTAAAGAACGGCCACCGTTCTCATACTGAGACCATTGCAAAAGTCATTTGGCAAAAAAGTTCAAGGCTTTTTGAATTTTTAAGTATGGAGTGATCTTGTTGATCATGATATCGTAAAAAATTCAAAGTAACGCAGAAATTTGAAGCCAAATGAATTAAACAATTATTTTTAATAGTTTTTCAACGGTCTCATACTTGGTAAGGCGCAAGTTGAATGTGCACAATTGTACCAGCCGATTTAAGATTCTCTTGCATTTTATCGATATAGAAAACGGGTTGCTTCGGCATTCGTTTGCCCAAAGTAAGTTTAACTACACTTTACTGTTGGATTTCTGATTATTTTACAATGAGAGAAGCTTTTTTAGGGTCGTTATCTTTAGAAAGCAATTCATTTTTTGGTTGAGCAATAATTTGTCTTTATCCAAAAAATCAATTTCGTCCCTCCGTTTAAGTTCATCCGGGGTCTTCTGTTTCAGTCCATTTCGTTGATCTGCGATGATGAGTTGTTTCAGTGCATTTTCTTTATCGAGCAGGTTAATTTTTTTTTCTTTACCACCGTCTCATACCGGATTTGAAGTTCAACATATTTTTCATCATACCATTTATAGTCGGACTGAATCGTAGTGATGCGGATAGAGTCAAACATAGCCGGTAACTGATGATTTTCCTTTTTTTTCAGATAAATTCCCGCCTGTGAATAGTACTTTTCCATCTGAAATTCTTCAATATCCAGTCCATTGGAAATCGTTAAAGCATCTATGGCAAATTGCTCTGCTTCATTCAACTGATTGCTTTTGATACTATTTTGAATCAGAAAATTATCTGTCATGTATCCCCCGCAAACTACCCGCCTTTGAAGCAGTTTGCACCACTTACGCAATAGTAGCCAGCCTTTTCAGCATCAAATTCTATTCCGAAGTAATCTGTTCCAAGGGCAAAATAATTTCCAAATAAAGTGAGATGATCATCAACATTTATCGCTGCTGCTTCGCACAAATTCGAATACTGCAACATTTGTGTTTTATATCCGGTGGTATCCTGCATGAACTTCAATATTTAAACCGTACTCAGGGTTCGATAGATTTTAGGCAAAGCCATGGGCATATCGCCCGGCTTAACCCGTGCCTTGATTTTTTATAATTCCTGAACCACTTTATCCGGTTTTCTCAAAACCAGATATCTGGAAAGCAAGGCCATTTCTGAAT
Source organism: Chitinophagaceae bacterium (assembly GCA_036804585.1). Classification (GTDB taxonomy): domain Bacteria; phylum Bacteroidota; class Bacteroidia; order Chitinophagales; family Chitinophagaceae; genus OLB11. Next base: position 1,208 of record DAIRSC010000156.1, on the reverse strand, counting down.
TAGAGCGATCTTCGGTATTCCCATATTTGTCTGCCAGATCGCACCTGAGTAAAAAACTGTCCGAAACGATCAAACTGAAGTTTTTTGCGTGCATTAATTCCCCGCACCATCATAAGTTTCAGTTACACACTACGATACTTCTCACGGTCAGGTCCATTCAACACTTCATCCATATTCCGTTTACTTTCGTCCAACAAAGCTTTCACCCCACACAAAGCATCATAAACACCTTGTAAAATAATGTGATCTGATTCGGGGGCCACGGCCAGATCTTTCAATAATTTCTCTTCCTTCTCAATAGAAGAGGGTTTAGTATAGGCTTGCGGGATTTGTTTGTAAAGTGCAGCTTGCTCGCGTGCAGCCATGGCCTAATGATACGCCTGAAACATGAAACGGATATCTTGTGCCGAAGTGGTGAGGCCCTTCAACAAAAAAGCATAAAATAAAAAGAAACACAAGCAGCATCTGCAACAATCTGCAACACATCCTTAAAGAACAATGCTTGAGCGGTAGTGTATACTCAATATAGACCTAAATCTAATGGATTCAGGAGAGAGCTTTGGGCTGTTTTTTCAGCAGGCAAAACGTATCTTTACGCCCTTATAGAAGATTATGTTCAGAACCATTGATTGTGGTGCATTGCGCAACACAGATGCAGGCCAGGAAGTTATTTTATGTGGCTGGATTAAAACCATCCGCAAATTCGGAAGTATCACATTCGTTGATTTACGCGACCGATATGGGATTACCCAACTTTACCTCAATGAAACGCTCACCGCCACACCTGAGATTGCTTCCCTGGGTCGGGAGTATGTGATTCAGGCCCGTGGAAAAGTGATTGAAAGAAGTAATAAAAACCTTCATCTGCCAACTGGTGATATTGAAATTGAGGTACAGGAACTTAAAGTTTTGAACAAATCGGCAGTCCCTCCATTCACCATCGAAGAGGAAACAGATGGTGGCGAAGAACTCCGCATGAAATATCGTTTCCTTGATTTGCGAAGAGAGCCTGTGAAAAAAAATCTCGAACTACGTTATCAGGTGAGCCGGGCAGTTCGAACGTTTTTAGATAAACATCGTTTTATGGAGGTGGAAACGCCCATGCTGATTAAGTCAACTCCTGAAGGAGCCCGCGATTGTGTGGGTCCTAGCCGCATGCACGAAGGGCAGTTTTATGCACTGCCTCAATCACCACAATTATTTAAACA
>DAIRSC010000155.1:0-6022 GCA_036804585.1 Chitinophagaceae bacterium | reverse complement strand
GGCATACAAACATCGGGCAATATCCAGGTTGAGCAGATGTTCATCGCTGGAAGATAAAATATAATCATAAACAATTTCGCAGGTGCTGCTTTTGTCTGGTAAGCTTAATCCGTATTCAAATATATCATCTGGAAAAAGGTGATGATCGATGATCACTTTCACGGCATTGGATTGTTCGAGTACCGGGGCTAGAAATTTGGTTCTGGAAAATTGATTATAATCCAGGCTAAATATCACATCGGCTTCAGAAAAGGACTTTTTGCAGGCTTCGACGTGTTTGTCGAAAAGCAAAACTTCGCGAGCAACCGGCATCCAAAGCAGAAAATCGGCCATGGAATTGGGTGAAATCACCACGCATTGATGCCCTTTTTGATTGAGATAATGAAATAGTCCCAAAGAGGAACCTAAGGCATCCGCATCCGCATTGTAATGATGGGTGATGACAATTTTTTTGGGAGAGGTCAAAAAGGAGTTCAGGGCGTCGAGCGACTTCATAAGCTTCGCAAAATTGGGGTTTTGTACCTGATTTTCAAAATCTAATCCTTAAACCTAAATTTTGCAGTAGGACACAACCAACGACAAAGAAAATAACAACCTGCTGCATTCTTCAATTTATACCTTGTATTTATGTTTCAAAATAATCCTTCCTTTTGATATTAATATGGGTTGCTGACCTGCGCTAACCAAATTGCATAAAAAAGACCAGTGCGAGCGTGGTTGGATATGCTTATGCGGTTTACAAAACCTCCGATAGCAGTACGACATTACAAATGTCGAACAAAGCTATTGTGGAACATCTCGAACAGATGGTGGAGACGGATTGTTGTTGGTGAAGAACGCAAACAACGACGAGAGGACGGATAACAATTTGCGTATATACTTTTAGCGGGGATACAAACCATAGGGAAAGGGCTCTTAATGATTCACCATCAAAATGGCATCTGCGCTGAATGCACCTGTTTGTTTCGTGAATCCATTGATGTACAAAGTATAATTTCGACCTGCATCCAGCGAAAGAAGCACATTTTTGAGGATAAGGCTGCCGGTTTGGCTATTTTTAACCGTTAAGGTCAGATGACCGGGATTATAATACTTGTAAGGGCTGCCTTGTCTGGTATCTAATTGTTCCAAATTTTGATCGCTTGAAGAAACTTCGATGCTTTCGGCACTTGAAAGAATATTTACAATTCTTAATTGGGCCTTTGAATTATCGTTGGGTAGCGGGTTATCCTGAATCAGTAAAGGGATAAAATTGTACAAGGAATCGCAGGTGGCGAAAAGCGAATAATATTTATTGGGGGTTAATTGGTTGTCGTACGAAGCCAGGAGCAAATTATTGGCGGATCGTTTCACACTTAATGCAAAAGGACCTGAATTTACCGGTATATAGTGGGTATTACTTTTATAGTAATTGCCAACCGACTGAAGCGCTAATTCACCTTGCCATAGTTTGATGCCGGGTAAATTAGGACAGGCATGTATCAATTGAACAAAGCCCGGTTTATTTTCAGGTATTGGTACTTTTGAGCAAGTGGTCTGTTTTATGCAAGCCGAAAATTGAATGATTAAAATGCTTAGTAGTCCTAAATTTTGTACTTGTTTCATCATTTAAAAATAGGGATTGAATTCCACCTGGTTAGATACTCAAAAATGATAGGGTATTGAAGCTCCAGAATGGGAAACAGGTTGTATCGGATTTCATCGTATCATTGAAAGCAAATCCAACTTTGATAATTGCTTTGGAAATGGAGTGATTGCTCTTGTTATGGAGAGAATTGAATTAGAGTTACTGATATTTTACGGTACCATGCATTGAGCCAGGGATGTTAGCTAGCGCCGCATTGAAGGCAGTAAGCATGGCGCCCCTTCAATAATGCTCAAAGAGGCAAATGACATGAGTTATATCCGGGAGTGCGGACCAGCGCGGACAGCCCGATGGCGTCGAATTCATACATGTTCAGAAATATTAAACTGTTCATCGACGACAGGTGCCCCAATTATTTTGAAGGGATACCATGGAATTTTCAAAAGCAATTAAGCAGCAGTTTGCACCTGTGGCGGAGTATTGCCAAATTCTTTCATCATTTTCAGGTGAGAGACGATGGCGCTACGTGTGGTTTGGAATTCGTTATAAACGATACCATATTCTTTACAAACATCTTTGACGATTTCACTTAGGGCCGGATAATGCACATGACTGATTTTGGGGAATAAATGATGTTCGATTTGATAATTCAAGCCTCCCACATACCAACGAACCAATAAGTTTTTCGGGGCGAAATTAGCAGTCGTCATCACTTGATGAATGGCCCAGTCGTTTTCAATATTTTTGTCGTCATATGCTTCTTCAAAATGGGTACCTTCCACTACATGAGCCAGTTGAAAAGTCAGGGCCAGTGAAAGTCCCATGGTAACATGCATAACGGCAAAACCAATGATCCAGGCTTTAAATCCGACCACCCAAATGGGTAAAAGCATAAACACCAGGAGGTAATACAATTTGCTGGTCCAGAATATGACTTGTTCTTTTTTATCCACATCCCACATTTTAGTGCGGTAGATATGACGAGATAAATATTTTTGAAAATCCATGACGAACACCCAAGCGATAGAAGAAATGGCATAAACGACAAACACATAAATATGTTGCCAACGATGAGCAGGTGTCCAGGTTTGGGTATGACATTGACGAATGACCGGACTTTTGGCTATATCATCATCAATCCCGTCCACATTGGTGTAAGTATGGTGAATGATGTTGTGTTTTTGTTTCCAGATAAAGGCATTTCCACCCATGATATTGAGGCTGTATCCCATGAGATCGTTGAGCCACTGCTTTTTACTATAAGAACCATGACAGGCATCATGCATGACGTTAAAACCAATGGAAGCGAAAACCAAACCGAGAATACCACACATGGTTAATGAAGCATAAACCGGCAAGGTTTCGTGGAAGTATAAAACTGAAAAAAACAGTCCGAAGGCCAGGGGAATCAAAATCAATGACTTGATATACAAACTCCAATTGCCCGTTTTGTCGAGATTGTTAATTTTAAAATACTGGTCGACCCGAGCCTTGAGCGTATTATAAAATCGAGGATTGTTTTTCTGGAAGGTAACTTTTGACATATAAACCTTTTGTAATTGTCACAAAGGTAACCCATAAATTCCCCCTTTTGTGACTTTTCCTCGATGACTTATGTCATTTTACCTGTAATTTTTCCACTTTATTGTGTATAACATCGGGGTCTCCCTCCGACGCGCAAAGTATAGATTTGCCAAAAGTACAGGTAATTTATGGCAGAAGTGAAATACGACGAGAGTTCGATTAAGTCGCTCGATTGGAAGGAGCATATTCGGCTTCGCCCCGGTATGTATATTGGAAAGTTGGGCGATGGTAGTAGTTTGGATGATGGTATTTATGTATTACTCAAAGAGGTAATCGATAATTGTATCGACGAACATACCATGGGTTTTGGCCGTCAGATTGAGGTGGAAGTGAAATCAGGAGAGGTGATGGTGCGCGATTATGGTCGCGGAATTCCATTGGGCAAAGTGGTTGACGTGGTGAGTAAAATAAATACAGGGGCCAAATACGACAGCAACGCTTTTCAGAAATCGGTAGGCTTAAATGGGGTGGGTACCAAGGCCGTGAATGCCTTGAGTAAACAATTTAAAGTGCGCAGTATTCGGGAAGGGAAAATGAAATTGGCCGAATTTGAGCGTGGCATTTTGGTTCAGGAGCATAAAGAAATGCCCACCAAAGAGCCTAACGGAACCGAAATTTATTTTACCCCGTATGAAACAATTTTTAAGCACTACAAATACATTGAGGAGTATATCGAAAACCAAATATGGAATTATTGCTACCTCAATGCCGGACTGCAAATAGTATTTAATGGTAAAAAATTTGTATCGAAAAATGGATTGCTTGATTTGCTTCAGCGCAAAACCAATCCGGATGAAATTCGATATCCCATTATGCATCTGAAAGGGCCTGATGTGGAAATTGCCCTCACCCATAGTAATGATTATGGCGAAGAAATTTATTCGTTTGTAAATGGACAACATACTACGCAGGGTGGAACTCATCAACAGGCCTTTCGGGAGGCATTTGTGAAAACCATTCGCGAATTTTATAAAAAAGATTATGAGGCTAGTGATATTCGACAGAGTATAGTAGCCGCAGTGAGTGTGAGGGTGGTTGAACCGGTATTTGAAAGTCAGACTAAAACTAAGCTTGGAAGTGTAAATATGGACGAAAAAGGTCCATCGGTGAAAAGCTTTATGCAGGATTTTTTATCGAAAGAACTGGATAATTTCCTGCATCGCAATCCGGCTGTAGCAGAAGCCATTAAAAAACGGATTGAGCAAAGCGAGCATGAAAGAAAAGAATTGAGCGGGATTAAAAAAATCGCCAATGAGCGGGCTAAAAAAGCCAATTTACATAATCGTAAATTACGTGATTGTAAATTTCATTTTGATGATGTGCCGGAAGGTAAAAACAAAGCTGAACTGGAGATTAAACGACTTGAAACAACCATATTTATCACCGAAGGAGACAGTGCAAGTGGATCAATTACCAAATCGCGCAATGTTGAAACGCAGGCTGTGTTCAGTTTAAAAGGGAAACCCCTGAACTGATTTGGAATGAGTAAAATAGTGGTGTATGAAAATGAAGAGATGAATTTATTGCAACACGCCCTCAATATTGAACAAGGCATTGAAGGATTGAGGTACAACAATTTTGTGATTGCTACCGATGCGGATGTGGACGGCATGCATATTCGTTTGTTGGTGATGACTTTCTTTTTGCAGTTTTTCCCGGATTTAGTTAGAAATGGTCATGTCTATATTCTTGAAACGCCATTGTTTCGGGTGAGAGACAAAAAACAAACGATTTACTGTTATTCAGAAACTGAAAAACAACAAGCGGTTAAAGCCCTTAGTGGCCGACCGGAGATTACCCGTTTCAAAGGGTTGGGTGAAATTTCGCCGGGAGAATTTGCCGAGTTCATCGGTGAAAATATCCGCAAGGAGCCGGTACTTTTAGCAGGAGAAGCCCATATTCAAAAATTACTGGAATATTACATGGGTAAGAATACTCCACAACGACAAGAATTTATTATTAATCATTTAAGGGTGGAAGTTGATGCCACCGACGAAGTTTTAATTTAAGCATATGATCCATATAATGGCCGGACAGGCAGCTGCTGATAATTTAAAAAATGCTTTTGAACTCGATGAAAATCTGAGAGGCGAAATTTTGGTCTTCAATGATCAGTTGGCTTTAGGTCCGATTATGATAGAAGAAGGTCAGTCGTTCGATGAATTACGCACAGCATATCTACAAATACTCAATCCTGAGTCGCAGGAAAGTTTGCAGGAAGATGCTGCCCTGAAGGCGTGGATAGAAAGAGCAGTTGCCGAAGAAGAACCGGTGTGTTTTTGGCTATCACCCGCTGCCATGGACGTTTGCGCTTACTACCGCATTTTGCCCTATTTTAAAGTCTATCCGGGCATGTTGCATATCATCGCCATTAGCGGATTACCATTTTTAAATGAAAAGGGACAACTTTTTTATCCGAATAGTTTTGCGCAAATACCTGCCCGTGAGTTTATTAAAACCAAACGACTATTGCGGGAAGTGACGCCTTCAGAGTTTGAAACAGATGGGGATGAATGGGCCAGACTGTGTGCTGAAAATACCTGGGTCCGTACTTATGAAGGGGGTAAAAAAATCATTTCGCGGGATGTGAGCCATTATGATGCTCAGATACACGCTGTGATAGGAACTGAATTTCAGAAAGCATCAAAAATATTGAATGAGAGCCTGAAGAAAACTGCTATACAGCACGGAGAGGCTTTTCTTTCATGGCGTATCCGAACATTAGCGACTTCCGGTCAATTTCAAATTCAGGGCGATCTCAACAAAGGTTTAAAAGTCTTTGAGCTTAAAAAAATGGGGGCCGTAGTAACCGAAGCTGCATCAGTGATGGAGTAGGTATTTTTAAAGCAATCC
>DAIRSC010000154.1:0-6042 GCA_036804585.1 Chitinophagaceae bacterium | reverse complement strand
CTCGATTTTTAATTGAAGAAATATCCTCCGTTATTTATTATCTTTTTCCTTGGATTTATGAGGTGAGCCGGGTATACACGTTGAATTGAAAGCCTACTTCAAAAAATCGCCATCAATAATGAGTAGTTTAACGCCAGAGGCAGAGAAGGAACGATGAGAACTACAATCATCGGAAACAATATACGTTTCACCTTTAGATAATCTGATTTTTGCACCACTTTGAAGTTCCGAGATAAATTCTCCCTCCAGACAATGAACAATATGACCTTTTTGACACCAGTGATTGGCTGTATAATCGGTTGAATATTCCACCAAACGGACTCGAATGCCTTCAAATTGCTTTGTTCTCCAGTTTGCCATTCCGGTTTCTCCCTGGTGTACTTCCGAATCAATTTTTGTCCAATCAATGGTTTGGAAGGGTATTTTGTTCATCATGTTTTGACTTTTCTGGTAAAGAAAAATTTTATTTTAGTAGCTATCCATTTGAGCTATTTCTCGATAAAAGTAATTTGGAATTGCTTCAGATCGTTGTTTGATTTCAAGGTCAATTGGATGGGGCTTGTTAATTAACGTGAAGGTAGCTGATATCATTACATGATGGAGAGAATTTCGCTCATTTAGATGCAAAATAATTTTTCATATTGTTTTAATTAGCTTGCAGTTTTCTCTGATTTTCGCTTTTCAAATGTATTTTCATATTCGGCTTCATCGTCCAAGGGTTGTCACGCACGTGCGGAGCTACCACTTGAAACGCTTCATTAAATTTGAAGCGCCTCTGATATTATCAGCAAGCCCTACATAGGTATGCGTAAGAGAGTAATTGATGAAATTAAAGAAGTTGGAGAGATTGAATAAAAAAATCAGCGTGAAAACTCGTTCGGAAGTTTCGCTCTTCGCACTCATTCTCACACTGATTTTTCAGTGATCCCGGAAGGATTCGAACCCTCAACCCTCAGAGCCGAAATCTGATATTCTATCCAATTGAACTACGGAACCAATCATGCAAAAGTAAGTCAGATTTTGCTTTTTAACCAAAAATGTAAAGGCATTCTTTCATGCGCCTTTAAAAGATTGTTCTATGCCTGCGACAAAAATGGATATCGGTAATCAAAAGGCGGATTAAAGGTTTCCTTTATTGTTCGGGCACTTAACCATCTGTATAAATTCAACATTGATCCCGCTTTGTCGTTGGTACCGCTGGCCCGACCACCGCCAAAAGGCTGTTGGCCAACTACCGCACCGGTAGGTTTGTCGTTGATATAAAAATTACCTGCAGCATGGGTCAGCTTTCGCATTGCTTTCTCGAGTGCATATCGATCTTGACTGAACACAGCTCCGGTTAAGGCATAATCAGAGGTTGAATCAACCAATTCACAAGCCTTGTCGAAATCTTTTTCAGCATAAGTGTAAACGGTTAACACAGGTCCAAAGATTTCCTCACACATGGTGGTATATTTCGGATCGGTGGTTTCGATGATCGTAGGTTCGATAAACCAACCTTTCGATGAATCACAATTACCACCCACCAAAATTTTACAACGCTTATCTTTTTTAGCACCATCTATATATTTTTTAATGGTATTAAATGCTTTTTCGTCGATGACTGCATTCACAAAATTGCTGAAGTTTTCCGTGCTGCCCATTTTCATAGTCTTCACTTCTGCTACCAATATTTTCTTGATTTCGGCGGCCAAATTATCCGGTAAATATGCCCTGGATGCTGCTGAACATTTTTGTCCTTGGTATTCAAAGGCTCCTCTGGCCAAGGCAGCAACGACTGCATCGGCATGCGCACTCGGATGAACCAAAACAAAATCTTTACCACCTGTTTCGCCAACAATGCGCGGGTAAGTTCTGTATTGAGCAATATTGTTGCCGATTTGTTTCCACATTTCCTGAAATACGCCCGTACTACCGGTGAAATGAACACCTGCAAAATCACGGTGCGAAAAACAAACTTTACCCACAGTAGGTCCACTCACATAGACCAGATTAATGACACCGTCCGGTAAGCCGGCTTCCCGCAAAATTTGCATGAATAAATTGGCTGAGTATATTTGCGTATTGGCAGGCTTCCAAACGACCACATTGCCGCACATCGCAGCAGATGTTGGTAAATTACCACCGATGGCTGTAAAATTAAATGGCGTTACTGCAAGCACAAATCCTTCCAGCGGACGGTATTCCACCCTGTTATACATACCCTCGCCGGATATAGGTTGTTGCTGATAAATTTCATTCAGGAAATGCACATTGAAGCGCAAAAAGTCGATGAGTTCACAAGTACTATCAATTTCAGCCTGAAAAGGATTCTTACTTTGTCCGAGCATGGTGGCCGCCAACATCTCATATCGATATTTCGTAGCCAATAAATCAGCTGCCTTTAAAAAGATGGAAGCGCGCTGTACCCAGGGCATTTGCGACCATTTCTCTTGAGCTTTCAAGGCAGCATTGATGGCTTCTTTCACATGTTTTTCTTCGCCCTGATGAAAATGACCCAAAACATGTTTGGTTTCATGAGGTGGTCTGATTTCAAATTTTTTACCGGTACGAACTTCTTCAGAGCCGATGTACATCGGAATATCCAGTTTCTTTTTCTTTGCACTGGCCAATGCTTTTTTGAGTAGCTCTTTTTCTTTGCTGCCGGGCGCAAACTGCAATACGGTTTCGTTTTTTGGCTGGGGAAATTGGAAATGTCCGTTACTCATGGTCAAATTTTTGGCAAAGTTAAGCAAGAATTTTGGACTCCCTTTTGCTTTTGTGCGACTTGTCTATAATTTGTTTTAATACTTAGAATTAATCGAATTCATTCCTTGGTATCACAATCCTAAGCCGGTTGCCCTAAATAGGGGTTGCCGTTTAACGTGAAATCATTTGATATCATTGCATTTTGGTGTGAATTGTGCTCATTTACATGCATGGTAATTTTTTATATCTCTCCAATAAGCATGCAGTTCATTTCTTGATTTTCACTTCCCACATGCATCTTTAACTTTGGCGTAATCGTCCAAGGGTTTTACGATAGTACTATCCCATGAACGCTTCCTTAAATTCGAAGCGCCAGTGAGATCACCGGCAGCCCCCAAACAGACTAGAAAAGTAATTGAAAAAGCCGTATTAAACCCGTTCAATTGGTTTAATACGGCCCGTAATATCCGGGATTAGGATATCCTAATTTTGTAATCGAATCGGAATATGTATTGTTTCGTGCGCTGACTGTAAACGCAAAAGATAGACTCCTAAAGGTAATTTGTTCAATTGCAAGGCATGATGTCCCGTATAGTTGGAAACCATTTCCTGATAAATCACTTTTCCGTCCATACTGAGCAATTGAATCTTTAATTCGTCAACTTGTTCAATGGGGTGGTCGATATACACCATTCCCTGACTAGGATTCGGATAAACTTTCCAATCGTGTCGCGTTTGACTGATGAGTTCTTCCTGAACCGATTCCGTTGCAGGTCGGGCAGGTGCTCCCAAATTACAGCCATCGTAAGCTTGAGCTATAAAGTAAGCACTATTGGTGGAAGGAGCTGATAATACAAACGAACCTGTATTCGCTGCACTCAGTAAGATATAGCCCGAATTTGGATCGGCGTCTAGTTTTACGGTAGCAGTGGATACAATCGTGGTTTGTCCCGTGCTTGTAATAGCTGAGCTAGATTCTGTTAATGCAGTGGAGAAATTGCCCGTGATACTTACATTTCCCGGGCAAGTCGGACAGCTCGTCAAGCAGCCTGCAGCATTTACTTTACTTCGAATCAATGCACCCGGTTGCGGACCAAAGCCCAATGCCAAGTCAATACCAACTCCTCCAACTAAATGACAATAACTCATAATCGTTCCTTTAACGGGATTCGGCGGATTGGAATTACAATTTCCCTCTGAGTATCCGGCATTACCTCCGCAATTATCAATGCGGGTATTGTTGCCATTCCATGCACAGGCATGCGTATGTCTGGATGCAATATTATGTCCCATCTCATGGGTAATCACTTCGGAGTTCCAGGAGTAGGTCGGTAGTGGTGTAATGGTTGTACTCAAGCTGGCCGATACCCCACAACGGTAATAGTCAATATCACACAATACATCTAACCAGGCAATACCTCCACCCAAAGATCTTCGTGAAAGTAAATGAGCAAGATCTCCATTAAATCCATTGGCATCCATTTCGGCACTAAAAGTGTTGAGTGCATCCAAAGTGGTATTGTCGTTGATATAAGGATCAGCAATTGTCCAGATATTGATCTGAGCAATGGCTGTCGAAACGGAATCATTCAGGTACAAAGTAGAAACATTGTTGAATAAACCCGTTGCATAGTTTGTTGCATTGGTCAGGTTACTTCCGAAATCGGTATAAACTTTCTGATCACATTCTAAATAAAATTTTACGCAATTTACCGTGATTGTTTCCACCGGAATAGAAGACATCATTGATTCAGGCCGAATACGTTCCGGCAACAATTCTGCCCCACAGCTCGAAGGATAGGGCTCATGCAAGGCCATATCACTATACAAAATCATCTCCTTACACTGTTCATCGAGGAGTATGGTTCTGCCCAGTGTATAATTTCCATCAGGTAAACAAATCATTCCGGTAACTTCTTCTTCGAAAAAACTCACTGAAACCAGAGAATGGTTTTCTCCTTCTAAGATGCCATGAAAAAATTGGCCTCCACTGTATACAAAAGGATTTCTTTCACGTGCGTGAGCCAGATAGGTATATTGGATGTCCTGACCGATTTGTCGGTTCCGCATCAGCAATAAATGTTTTTGTTGACCATTTATTCGAATCGGCACCCTCAGTAAATTCATGCTGCCACTTTGTATTTGATGCAAAACGTCAGGTTTCAAACCCATCACATCATATCGTTTCAGCAAATGTTTTATTACCGGGTAAGCGGTTTCAGTTTTTGGAGTGAACAAATCAAGTGTTTCAAATGATTCTATCGGGTATTGACTAATCTGCTGATAAATGTAACCCTCCCGGGCTTGTAATTGCAGGGCGAGCAAGCTCCAAAGGCTGAGTAAAAATATATTTTTCATACCTGCTTATTTAGATTTTAATTGCTCGGTCAGGGTGGTGTTTGCTTTTTCTAATTCGGCCACGCGTTGTTGCAATTGTATCATATACAAGGTCAGCTCTTCAATTTTTTCAAGCAACTTGGCATCCATGGCACCGAGGTCCAAACCTTCAGCAACAACTTCATCAGCCGACGGTACTCCCGGCAGATGTCTGTGTGTTTGAATATATTCAGCTACTTCGTTCAAAGGCTTGAGGGAATAATCCGGACTAAAAACGTAATCAGCCCAATTGGCTCCGCTCTTCAAGGCTACTTTTACTTTTTCAGTTAAAATTCCGCTTTCTACGTAAAGTTTGTAAGTGCCCGGTGTGGTGGTGCTTCCTATGGTTATTTTTCCATCGGCAGCGATACTCATGCGGCTGGTATTATTGGTACCAAAAGATAAGGTGCTGTTTTCTCGATTCACAATACTTGCTGCATTGCCTGTCGTGCGAATATCCAAACCATCAGTGGCATTATGGCCGGTTGTTGAATTAGTTATTTTTAAAGTATCACCACTCACTGCATTGTTGATATGAACACTACTGGCAGGATTGCTATTGCCACCGAGGCCCAAATTTTCATTGCTATAATTAATATACAATTTTAGTTTAGTAGTTCCTGCTTTAAAAATGGCCAAGCCAACATTGCCGGATGATACATTAAAAAAAGGTCCATTATTATTTCCAAAAGCAAATAAGTTGGCATACGGAAAACTCGTCGTTACACCCGGATATCCTCCTGTAACAGCGCTGCCGTATTTGGTGAAGGTGGCGTAATTATTTACTTGGTCATTGTTAAAAGTAAAGCGCGAAATTCCTGTACTGGCATTGGGGTTTTCCAGTTTCAGTAATTCAACGGCACCCGTTCCGTAAATATGTAATTTACTGCTTAGGCTGGGTGTTGAGCTGACAATTCCAACGCTACTGCCGCCAATACCATTATTGCCACTCGAATAAAATTGGGCGTTCGTATTTGC
>DAIRSC010000153.1:0-6065 GCA_036804585.1 Chitinophagaceae bacterium | reverse complement strand
GAACACCCTTGTTCCAAATCAGTATTTCAATATTTCGCTGTCGATACAAACGCAAACTTCCGAAGTCGTGAATGCCACTTAAATCGTCTGGCAAATCGACTTTAAGGTGAAATGCTTTTTTATACAGTAACGCGCTAATAAAACCAATGAACTGGTATAACCATTGAGGTAAACAAAGGCTTGTCGGTTAAAATGCTCAACATATTGTTCCAATACCCGGTCAGACAGATCAAACACCGGAAAACGAACCCTGCAGGCAATTCGGGCTTTTAATTTTTCTTTGTAATATTTTGTTTTACTGAGAGGAATTCCGTAGAAACGGGCCTGCAAATCACGACCAATTTCAATATCATGCCAGGCAAATCGATTACGAATCAATGCCCAACTCAGTGCATGACATGGTTTATCTTTTGCAAAATAAAAGGGCGTGCCACTGCTACCCGAAGTATTATGCAGATGTACATCGCTAGCTTTAAACCCCTGCGACAAACGTTCTTCAATGGGTGCCTGAATGCTGGCTTTCGTTAGAATGGGTAAATTATTCCACTGGGTTGTTTGCCCGACAAACGCCGCATAAGCAGGATTGTTTTTTAGATGATGTTGTAAAATCTGATTTCTCTTTTCCGACTGATAGGCCTCCAAATCTTGTTTACATCTTTGTTGAATTTCCTTTAATTGTTTTTCTGCTTCCGGTATATGAAAGCCCTGTAACTTAAAAGATAGATTCATCCAATTCATAAAAATGCTTGATATCTTTTGGGCGGTATCCCCAGATAATTTGGCCAGCTAAAGATTTGAAGAATCTGATCGGCCATCAAATGATGTTAGCTTTTGAGTCCTTGATGACGTCTGTATGCCGACAACCGATCGAACCAATAGGATTTGATTTCATTCCAGGAAAATGACTGAGCTCTTTGATTGGCCCGCTGTCCCAATTCGAGGTTCAATGAGGAATCTAAAAGCAGTCGTTTTATTTTAGACGCAAAATCCGCCGCATCTCTTTTTGCAAAAAGCATCTGTTCTTCATCCTTCCAAATAAATGGAATTTCTCCCACTGAGACACTCACACAGGGAATGCCACAGGAAGCAGCTTCAACCAATGCCACACCAAAACTTTCGTAACGGGTAGTATTGAGATAAACGGCATGTGTTTGGTAATACTGAAAAAGTTCATGATTGGAAACCGGACCAATGATATCAATATAAGTTTCCAGCCCTTTTTCGCGAATCAGGGATTGGCATGCAAACAAGGTGGATTGATCAGGACCCAGCATCGTTAATCGGATATCCGGAAATTCATCTTTTAAAACCCCGACTGCTTCAATAGCCAACTCTGGATGGTAAATATCATTAAATGCCCTGACCCATAACAATGTATTTCTTTTTACGGCGCTGCGATCGAAAGGAAAACGTTTTAGGTCAATAAAATTTGGTACATACTCAACATTCAGGCCTTTCGTTTGAATACAAGCCTGAATAAAATATGAAGGTGTGTTGATTAATTGTGCCCGACTCAGAACACGCTTACACCACCGGGCATGTTGTTCATAAAACTCACAGAACGCACCACCACGTAATGTAAAAATGACGGGCTTGCCTAAAATGCTGGCCAAAAGTGAAACGGCATCCTGCAAGTAAAATGACTTCAAACTAAAACTTTGTAATAAGATGACATCATAGGTCCAAAATTGAAAAACCCCCCACAAGGTATCCAATAGTCGAAGAGGTAAATTTCGGTAAGCCGATTTTTTCAAACAAACATAACCCTCTGCCATCAGTTGCTGATATAATTTTCCACCCTGCCCGGAAGGACCGGAAGGCGTGTCAAAAATGGGTCCGATAATGAGTAATCTAGGTTTGATCTGCATACTTTATCAACTTCGCCGGTACGCCACCCATAATCGCAAAGGGTTGGGTTGATTGAGCCAATACAGAATTCGCTGCCAGCAAAGTCGTAGCTCCCATTTCTACACCAGCCAATACAGTTGCATGTGCGCCTATCCAGGAACCATCTCCAATCAGCACCTTTTTTCGTCCTATTGGAGGGCCCTCATAATAAGATCCATTTTTGATGGAATGATTTCCGGTAACCACCACCACATAAGGACCAAACAAAATTTTGTTACCAATGATGATTTCTTCTCCTGCCGAAAACCAACATCCTTTTGCAATATACACATCATTTCCAATGCTTACATTCGAAGCGTTATAAAAAGTAACATCCCGACCAATTTTAATATTTCGACCCGCTTTTTTCAAAAAAGGTGCGGCTAATACTCCTCTGAAACGGAGCAAACTGATATTGTCCGGAAACCAATTCGTGAGCGTCAGCACAAATTGAAGTGGCCAATCGTAACGGAAGAGTCGGAGTAAATTTTTCATCAGTAAATAGTTAATCTCTTATTGGAGATTTGTTTGTTTTTTAGTGCTACCAAACGATCCAATAAAATTTTGCTCTGTATCTCTAATGTATTTTGTTTCGCCAATTCATAGCCATTGTGGATTAATTTTCTTCTCAGTAATTCATCACCTAGAAGAATTTCCACAGAATCTACAATTTGTGATACATTTCGTGGCTCAATGAGGATTGCATCTTCCTGATCCCGTAAATAATCGGGAATGGCACCTACCTTGGTTGCAATGACCGGCAAGCCATTGGCCATCGCTTCCCAAATGGTTCTAGGGAACCCTTCATGATAGGAAGCCAATAAATAAATATCTGAATGTTGGTAAACAGCATTGAGTTCTGCTCCCACAGCTTTCTTTCCATGAAAGATGACCTGTTGCTGAACCCCATACTCTGTAGCCTTCGCTTTGAGTTGATTAAGCACTGATTGATCTTTACTGGCATCCCATCCAACAAAATTCAACCGCAGTTGAGGATATTTTTGAAACAAAGCATGGAAGGCTTCCAAACATTCGAACAATCCTTTAGTTCGATCAAAACGGCCAGTGTATAACAAATGAATTTCTTTTCCAATACATACATCGGGTCGAATAAAAATATCCTTTGCTGACAATGTCGTGGTACGAACTTGAAAAATACTTCTGGCGAAAGATTCATAGGTCCGGTAGAGAGCCGGAGAATTCACCACGATATCCGTTGACTGAATGGATTTGCGGAAAATCCGATCGAAGTGCAAATTGTACAGAAGAATCAATTGATCGCGCAGACCTTTGATTTTTTTTTCGCGGGCTGTTTGCGCATAATCGCCCACCACTAAATATACGGGCAAACAAGATTTACATATCTTAGCTAAAAAAGGTGCCAATGGACTGGGAGATCGCACCAACAAAATATCACAAGCATTAATGGCCGATTTAGCCGTCGATAAGATTTTTCGATGAAAAAAATGACGATGCCAGGCTGGTGTTCGTGGACCTATTTCAATACAATGAATATTCTTTGATTTTAAAGTATAATCGTAAATCCCTTGTGGATCCTCTTCAATGGTATGCATCACCAAAAACAAACTTTCCACACCCGCTGCCAGTGAATCGACAAAGACCCCCAGAAATCCGGGTAATAAAAGCGCACCATCTTGCTGAAGTACAGCATAATGATAATAAAAGGCTAATTTCATTTGCGGTAGGTACAGGCGATGGCGAGCCCAAGAATCATCCAAGGAACTGCACCGGTGATGGTGGAGATGGCATAGAAGTGGATTGACATCCCCATTAAACTGATTAACGGTAGGTGATGAATTTTAAACTCGTTATTAAATAAAATTTTTATTAAGAAGGTGAGTGGAATCAGTAAAAGAGTGAGAAAAATGGCCAAACCGATAACCCCAAACTCACTTAATATCTGCACATAAGTATTATGGGCCGAACGATTATTGTACCAATCCCGGTCATGGTTACCCAAGCGGGTATATCGATCTTCATCAAAAGTTTCCAATTCAGAATCAAATTTGGAAAAATTGGTCGCACCAATTCCCAATAAAGGATATTCCTCAAAAATTTCAAAGCTTTTGTCGATCATCAACTGCCGGTGCAACCAGGATTTATCCTGCGAGAGATCTCCTTCCTCTTCTCCCAAAATCAAACTGGCCAATCGAGGACTCAAGGGTTCTACCTGTTCAGCAAAACTCTCCATATAAGGCTGAATGGCATCAGACTGAACAAATAATACCAATAGGATCATCGGAGCCAGTAATATTTTCAAAAATTTTAATAAGCGGGGATTAAACAGGATAAAAACGAAAATGGATTCGAGCATGATGATGATGGCCCCTGAACGCCCGTTGGTCAGCAGAAGTGCAACTATGAAACACAGTAAAATAAAATACACCGCATACTTCGAATAACGCTGCATGAGGTAATAAAATGATAAGGGCATCGAACACAACATGGTAAACACATAGGCGTTTCGCGGCATCTTGGTATTAATAAACACCCCCCCTCCGCCAACTTTCAGTACGATTACAAAATATCCAATTACCGCAGCGATCACCCCGTAAAAAACCCATTTACTCAATTCATACAGATTGATTTTATCTCGAAAGACCACCATAAAACAAGCCAATAAAATCCAATAGGTGAATTGAATACTGATAATAAAACCACTGGAAAATGTTTTGTCCCGAATCCGGTCGTGGGGCGCTAAAATGCCGGAAAGCAGGACTACACCCAAAAAGAGAAACAATAAACTCTTTGCCTTGAACGAAGCTGACCAAAAAATGCCTATACTAAATATGATGTATAAAAAGATATAAAAAGTAACGGAATTCCCCAAAACGTCCAAAGCGGGGAATACTACGAAAAAAGTGAATAAATTCAACAAAGATTGAATGCCGGCAAAGGAATTACTTTGGGTGCGTTTCATCTGGGTTGATATGCTAAACTGACTGCTCACTGATTGATGTTTAGGTACGCCTCATGCATCCAATACGGATTTCTTTTTTCTGAACGCTCAAATTTAAAGGATAATGTATCAAGCCAACCACGTATACTTCCTAATAAGGTGTTTTTGCGACGTGCATCAGGATGTTTTAAAAAATTAAGGACATACCCCCCAATACGGAAAAGGCTGTACCAATGAAAGTGTTAAAAGGCCGAAAAACACAAGGACTGATTTAAACGTTGATCTACTAGGGACATAAACAAACGCGAAAAAAAGACCCTGCGGGCATATAAAAAATGATTGAGAGAATAATGACTTTCGTTTTCATCATTGTGATAAAAAAGCAATTCCGGATGATAATAAAGCGGAGCCTGATGATGCAGGGTATAACCCAACAATGCATCTTCTCCCATTCCTTTTTTTTGTTCGAATAGATCAAATAATTGAAAATTAAAATTTTGATACAAACAATTTCTCTTTGCGGCAAAAGCACCTCCACTTAACCATTGAGTAAATCCTCCGCGCTTGGGTTGTGGCCCCCTGTTTCCACACCATCCTAATTGGCCAGCCGGCAAATCGGGATACCCACTCAGTTTATTTTTTAAGCGCTTAAACATCCCATTTTTCCGAAATAGATTAGATGTTGGAATGTCTGAAAGGGCATTGATGTGTTGTTTATTGGTAAAATGCAAAGCGACTCCGCTTAATTGAGGTCGCTGTGCAAAGATGTTCAGAACCACCTGTATATAATTCGGATGCACGATTTCCATGTCATCATCCAAATAGAGCAATATATCAGACTTTGCAGCTAAATATCCCACATATCGTTGATAGGGCTGATTGGCATGATTGGACTTAATAACCTGAACGCCTTGGCCATCAGGCCCTACCTGATAAGTTTCCGGAGATGCATCAACAATAATAATCTCGTTTGGAACCGAATTTGCATGCAAAATATTTTTGATCAAACTCCTTAGTTTATCAGGTCGCTGATAAGTACATATGATAATACCCACACTTAACATGGATTCAGAAACGCGTTAGCAACTATCATGATTTAGGGGCTGCTGTTTAATGTGAAAATAGTTGATTCCAGTACATGATGGAGTAATTTTCGTTCATTTATATGCACAATAATTTTTCGTATCACCTCAATAAGCTTGTAGTTTTTTTCTGATTTTCACTTCTCACTTGCATCTTCAAATTCCGCGTCATCGTC
>DAIRSC010000152.1:0-6065 GCA_036804585.1 Chitinophagaceae bacterium | reverse complement strand
ATTCGCTACCTCGCCCGTTCACATTATAGGAGGCTACCAAATTACAATTGCTCTCTATCTTGCCGATCCAGACATTTTCGAGTCACGGTGAAAAATAATGATACACATACCAGCTCCCCCCGCGCATCTCACCAATGATATATATATGATTCTTAAAAAATAAGGCATCCCATAATGTGCAGTCGTCTTGTGTCCAACCTTGGTTAATGGGACCATAGGCTTTGACGTAATGGATATTACCGCTTGAATCTAATTTATATACGTACATATTATCCATTCGGTTTTGGGGTAAATAATTCATCGAAGTCATATATACCAGGTCATTCTCGGCCGTGTCAACAAACCCACATAAATAAACAAGATGATTTGCGGTATCGCATTGCCGTTTAATCTGATTATCCCATCGGGAGGTACCAAAACGCTTTTTTACCAAATCAACTCCGTTACTATCTACGATATGAAACATATTGTCGATTTCACCTAAAGCTTGCGAACCCAACATTTCGGAATTTGTAGACAATGTTAAATAACTGATAGCCAACTTATTCGGGTTTAGCCATTTTAACTGGGCCATATTCTCTTCATCGTTTCCGCTCAATACCCGTATCCATTGTTTATTAAATGCGGTATCATATTTAGCAAACCAAACATCTGCATTTAAAAAACCAAAACTCGGATGTGTAAAATCATAATCCGCCGCATTCGTCATTCCTGCCATATAAATCATGCCATCCGGGCCTATATCTAAATCTTGTATCATACTCCCATTGCCTCCCCCAAAGGTCTTACCCTTGACAATCTGGCCCTGTGTCGTAACTTCTACCATCCATATTTCCTGCGCACTATAGGTATGTCCATACCAAACATCCCCATCATTGCTACTGGTGGTTCCCGCAAGCAGTAAATTGCCATTGGGCAATTCCCGAATAAATTCCAAATCATCAAAATCTGTCCCTCCAAAATAGGTAGTCCAGAGCGTATCCAGTTGTTGATTAAACTTGATAATAATAGCATCGCGTGCAGTACCTACCCGATGAACAGACCCAACACCGTACATCTCATTGTTTTGGGTTGTAATGGCTCGCTGATAAAATCTTCCACTTCCAGTAAGAGTGTCTTTTGGATGGCAGAATTTTTTTGAAATAAAAAACTATGCTTTAAATCGGGTTGGGCATAGGCCTCAGTGCAGACTACAAAAAACAAAAAAAGCAAATAACAAAATGGTTTCATAATCAATGTTTGTATAAAATTAAGACAATTGAATGGGATTGTCAATCATACCGATTGTAATTATATATGGGTGCAATCTAATTTATCATCACAATGGTAATGCCGATATCACCTGAAAATAGTCATATTGAACGAAGCGAAGATTGGTCTGAATTGGAAGCATATTCGGTATAAAAAACAAGTACTGTGAGGCGTATACCTTTGCCACAAAAGTATAATTACGTAATTCAGGAGACCACCACTGTTCGGAATTTGCAATTCCGAATCAATAACCGGTGTCTATGCGGTTTATAAAACCGCCGATAGCAGTGCGACATGACAAATGTCGAACAGAGAAATTGTGGAACATCTAGAACAGATGGTTGAAGATATTTTTAGGAAGTGATGATAGAAATGCAGTATTTGTTTTCAGCCCCGATAGTAGCCAAGTGCCGTGCACAGGCGAATAGCGGGAAGGCCGATGACGCAAAGCTGTGGGCATGTGCTGCCCATAAAAAAAATTAGCAGGGCTTATTCGCCGGTATTGGGACGCCATTGTGCGTCAACCAAAAATACATATACCTCTTTGGGGCCATGAACACCCACTACCAGTGTTTTTTCGATATCGGCAGTTCGACTCGGACCAGTCGTGAGGCTAATCATAGAAGGTAGAGATTCCGGGTATTTTTGACGCATCAATTGGATGCCATCCGAAATATCCCAAACCACCTGATTGGCAAAGGCAATGGTGATATGCACCGGGGCATAAACAGGCAATGCCCGCCCGTAATCACCGGCTGCACTGAGTATGACGCTTCCGGTGCGGGCTACTAAACACTCACACAATGAAATACCCACTTCAATATCGGACATATCCTGACTTGAAGTGATGAAGTCTAAATCGTGTTCTGCAAATAAGCTTGAAAGGAATCGATCCCTGACATGCATTTGTTTCCACTTCATATTGTCGGCCAAAGCCTGCAACTGCTGAATCATTTCCTGTTCGGAAGCACAATACACGAATTTGCCCCCCAACTTATTAAACTCTGCAGCAAACTTTTCTTCGGGACTGATATCCTCAAGCACAAAAAAATTTGTCTGTTTGTCAGCCTCCGGAAAAGGCATGGGTGCCGGGTTTCCATGTAAGGCTTTTCGGATATTTCCCAGAACTATTTCGCGTGCAGGGCTGGACATTAGACGTTGGTGCTTGTTGTTGTTGTTGTTTGATCGGCTTCAGTGGTTTTTTCGGCAGGCGTTACGATTTGATCTGCTACGAGGGCTTCGTGCGCAATCACTTCATCATAAGGGCGCTTACCGATCAGTTTCTCGAGATCATCTTTATACAATACTTCTTTTTCGAGCAAGGCCTCCGCGATGATTTTAACGGCATCCATTTTTTCCATGAGTAGTTTTCGTACCCGGTTGTAAGCGTGTTCCGACAATTTTCGCACCTCATCATCAATGATTTTCCCTGTTTCTTCGGCATATGGTTTTTGGAAACTGCCTTCGTTTTGCGGATCGTAAAACGAAATATTTCCAATCTTATCATTCATGCCGTATACACTCACCATAGAATAAGCCATGCGGGTTACCTGTTGCAAATCCGATAATGCACCGGTGCTGATACGGCCAAATACGAGTTCTTCAACTGCACGTCCACCCAGGGCCATTGCCATACGGTCTTCCAGTTCCTCACGCAAAGTGAGGTATTTTTCTTTGGGCAAGTACTGCGCATAACCCAGAGCAGCCTCGCCACGAGGTACGATGGTTACTTTAACCAGCGGATAGGCATGTTCGAGGAACCAACCTGAAACGGCATGACCGGCTTCGTGGTAAGCGATCACCTTTTTTTCGTCGGGTGAAATAATTTTATTCTTCTTTTCAAGTCCACCGATGATACGATCAACGGCATCATTAAAATCATCAAGATTGACTTCTGATTTTCCTTTACGAGCTGCAATCAGTGCGGCCTCATTACATACATTGGCGATATCGGCTCCGGCAAAACCGGGAGTTTGTGCAGCTAGTTTGTGAATATCCAAATCGGCGGCTTTTTTAAGGCCTTTAAGGTGCACTTTAAAGATCGCTTCACGACCGGCTAAATCCGGAATGTCGATGGAAATCTGACGATCGAAACGACCCGGACGAAGCAGGGCTGTATCCAATACATCCGGGCGATTGGTAGCCGCCAGAACGATGATTCCGCTGTCGCCACTGAAACCATCCATTTCAACCAACATTTGATTGAGGGTGTTTTCACGTTCGTCGTTGGTCATCATTTGGTTTTTACCCCTTGCCCGACCAATGGCATCTATTTCATCAATAAAAATAATACAAGGTGATTTTTCGCGGGCTTGTTTAAACAAATCACGCACACGGCTTGCGCCAACACCTACAAACATTTCTACGAAATCCGAACCACTCATACTAAAAAAAGGCACCTGAGCTTCACCGGCCATGGCTTTGGCCAGTAAGGTTTTTCCTGTTCCCGGAGGGCCTACCAACAAACAACCTTTCGGGATTTTACCGCCGAGGGATGTATATTTTTTCGGGTTTTTGAGGAAGTCGACAATTTCCATCACTTCCACCTTGGCTTCATCGAGACCGGCAACATCGTTAAAGGTGATATTCACCTTTGTGCCCTTATCGAATAATTGAGCTTTGGACTTACCGATATTAAAAATACCACCCGGTCCGCCTCCGGCATTCCCGCCACCCATTTTTCGCATGAGCAGCACCCACAATGCAATCATGATAGCAATGGGCAAAATGAATTGCAGAATAAAACTCATGATACCGCTGCGGGTATCTTCTTCATAAGAAATCTTGGTACGTTCCGAAAGGGCAAAATCCTTTTCGGCGGCATCCATATCGCGCTGAAATTGTTCGATATTACCGATGGTGAACACAAGCTGAGGACCTTTTTCACGTTGTTTAAATTCAGACTGCATCGCCTGATTTCCGGGCGCTTTGAGTGAATCCTGATCGAGATACACTTCTACGGTACGGCCAATCACCACCATACTATCGACTAATTTACGGCTGATATATTTCTCATTGATCGTTTGAAAAGAATCCTGACGGGCACCTCCTCTGAAATTAGGCCCCCAGAATTGAAGGGTCAAAAGAGCGACAGCAAACAAACCATAAATCCAATAGAGATTAAACTTCGGACCTTTTTTAGGTGAAGGATTGGGGCTACCCGGTGTGGGGGTTTGACTATTTTTTTGTTCTTCCATTTTAAATTAATGCCTACAGCATTGCTTTTAGTCGTTGTGTTCTTTTTTTTGGGCATCCTGCCACAGATCTTCGAGGTTATAAAAACCGCGCATTTCGGGCATCATACAATGTACGACTACATTCACGTAATCGATGAGAATCCATTTATCGCCTTGTTTACCCTCAAAACGATAGGGCCATTCTCCACACTCTTCTTTCACCTTTTTTTCGACATTATCGGCAATGGCTTTCAAAAGGTTAGGGTTGCCGGCTTCGCAGATAATAAAAAAATCAGCGATGGATTCAGGTATTTTCTTGAGATTCAGGCTAATGACTTCCTCTCCTTTTTTGTCCTGTATGGCAGCAATAATCGTTTTGATGATTTTACTATTGGTGGTGAGCCTTGTAAGTACCGTTTTTGGCTCTTCGGAAGCAGATTTCAAGAATAATTTTTTTTGTTATGTACCGTTAATAAAATAATTTACAAATCTAAATAAAAACCACTGAATGCGGAAAACTTCGCGCATAGGAGATGTCATTATCGAGTTAAGTGAAATAGACAGCACCAATAACTATGCCATGAAGCTAGTGAATGAAGGAATGGCAGAACATGGCCTGGTTGTTCGCGCTGATTGGCAGACTGCCGGTCGGGGGCAATTGGGAAATAGCTGGATTTCGGAAGAAAGTAAGAACCTTTTGCTCTCGCTGGTAATCGATTCGAGTGGCTTTGCCATAGAGAAGCAATACCTGCTCAATGCTATGACCTGTGTTGCTTTGGGCGAAATGGTGATGAGTGAATATCAGGTAGCCAACATCAGTATTAAATGGCCGAATGACATTTATGCAGGCAATCGAAAAATTTCGGGCATCCTGATCGAAAATATTATTCGCGGTCAGATTTGGAGTCATGCCATTGTGGGTATTGGCCTCAATGTGAATCAGCAGAAATTTGCCGATTTGAACCGGGCCACCTCTCTGTACAACGAAACCGGAAAAGCATTCAAGACCAATATGGTGGGCAAACGCCTGATGAAGTTCTTGAATGAAGCCTACGAGCGCTTGCTGAAAAATGAAGATCAGCTTTTTATGGATTATAACAAATTGCTATATGGATATAATCAGGCCATTACCCTGAAAAAAAACAATGAATTGATGACCGGCATAATGCGTGGTGTGAGTGAACAAGGCTTGCTGGAAATAGAATTTGATAAAAAAATACGGCAATTCAAACACAAAGAAATCGACATCCTGATATCTTAAACGAAAATTAGGCATCTGGTACCTCTTAGCCGACAGCAGGCTTGGGAAGCGATTCAATAAAAGAGTTTGATCATCGGCGGTTTGCTACATATACGTATGTGAGAGTGCCAGTGGATGAATAATAAGTTCCTGATATTTTTTAGCCCGAAGAGCAATAGCCTTGATTTTTAGGCTCCCAACTTTTGTTTTAAGACAAAAAGTGGAAAAAAGGAATAATAACAATTTCCCACTTAGGCCCTGCTGTTTAACGTGAAAATAGTTGATTCCAGTACATGATAGAGTAATTTTCGTTCATTTAGATTCACAATAATTTTTCATAGCTCTTCAATAAGCTTGCAGTTTTTTTCTCATTTTCACTTCTCACATGCATCTTCAAA
>DAIRSC010000151.1:0-6066 GCA_036804585.1 Chitinophagaceae bacterium | reverse complement strand
CCCTATTATAAATCTACTATATTGAGAAAAATGTTCGAACACCCAAAACTTAGCACCTATAAGATATTTAAATATTGGCAGAATTTAATTTTTATCTTATTATATTTGATAACAAATAATTTGCAAATCTTGAAACCAACAGATATTAAAAATCCGGAGTACTTCCACAAAGTAGTGGATTGCCAGTATGCTTGTCCGGCGCATACACCGGTACCTGAATATATCCGACTTATTGCCCAGGAAAAATACACCGAAGCCTATATGATCAATTGGGATTCGAATGTGTTTCCGGGGGTATTAGGCCGTACCTGCGATCGCCCCTGCGAACCTGCCTGCAGACGAGGACGGGTGGAAGAAGAACCTGTGGCTATTTGTCGCTTAAAACGGGTGGCCGCAGACCATAAAGGGGATGTAAAAAAACTCATGCCTCAGGGACCTTTTACCCCGAATGGAAAAAAAATTGCGTTGATTGGCGCGGGGCCGGCATCTTTAACCGTAGCCAGAGATTTAGCACCCTTGGGTTATGAAATTCATTTATTTGATGAGCAAAATCTGGGTGGTGGATTTATGCGTAGCCAAATTCCATCGTTTCGCTTACCTGAAACCGTATTAAATGAAGAAGTGAATTACATCCTGGACTTGGGCATCCATACACACTTCAAACATTATGTATCGAGTTTGAAGAAATTACTTGAACAACCTTATGATGCCATATTTGTTGGAACAGGTGCACCCAGAGGACGAGACTTAAAAATTTCCGGGCGCGAAGAGGGCGCATCGAATATTCACATTGGCATCAATTGGTTGAGTAATGTAGCCTTCGAGCATACCCATACGATTGGCAAAAAAGTGATTGTACTGGGTGGTGGTAATACCGCCATGGATTGTTGCCGGACTGCCCGGCGTTTAGGAGGCGAAGAAGTGAAGGTGGTGGTGCGAAGTCCTTTTGCAGAAATGAAAGCCTCACCCTGGGAAAAAGAAGATGCTATGCATGAAGATATTCCGATTATTGACAATCATGTACCCGTGCGCTTTGTAGTGGAAGATGGAAAACTCAAGGGCATGGAGTTTGAAAAAGTTAGAGCCGTACTTGATGAAAAAGGTAAACGACAATTGGTTCCTTCCGGAGAGGATTTGGTATTGATAGAAGCGGATGATGTATTGGGTGCCATTGGGCAGGAAAATAGTTTCCCTTGGATCGAACGTGAATTGGGGCTATCCTTTAACCAGTGGGATATGCCGGTGGTAGATGAAGTCACTTACCAATCGAGCATCGCAAAAATATTTTTTGGAGGAGATGCGGCCTTTGGGCCCAAAAATGTAATTACCGCTGTTGCACAAGGGCATCAGGCTGCGATTTCGATCGATTTATTTTGTCAGGATAAAAATTTATTAGAACGCCCCTCTCCTTTTGTGAATTTAGTGAGTATGAAAATGGGGATTCATGAATGGGCTTACGATAGTGAAGTTTGGACAGATACCCGATATACGGTGCCACAAGCTGAAAAAACACAAACCTTAAAGGACCGAAAAAAAGAAGTAGAATTGGGTTATGATGGACTCACTGGTTATAAGGAAGCAGAACGTTGTTTGAATTGTGATGTGCAGACCATCTTTACCGAATCGAAATGTATAGAGTGTGATGCTTGTATGGATATTTGTCCGACATCCTGTATCACCTTTACGGAGAACAGAGAAGATGAAATGGATTTACGAAGTATTTTGAAAGTTCCTGCAACCAATTTAACCCAGGACTTATATATATCAGATGTATTACCGACTAAAAAAGTGATGGTGAAAGATGAAAACGTATGTGTGCATTGTGGATTATGCGCCGAACGTTGTCCGACCTCCGCGTGGGATATGCAGAAATTTTTTTATAACACGACAAAAGCCGGAAAGAAATGCCATTAGACACTAAACTGAATGATTTTGTAGTTCGATTTGCCAATGTCAACGGAACCGGTTCGGCTAGTGCAAATTTTTTATTTACCAAGGCCATCTTCCGTATGGGCATTCCGGTCACGCCTAAAAACATTTTCCCATCGAATATACAAGGCTTACCAACCTGGTATGAAGTACGTGTGAGTGAAAAAGGATATTTAGGCCGTCGGGAAGGGATTGATTTATTGGTCGCAGTAAACCCTCAGAGTTATGCGGCTGATGTGGCGAGTGTGCGAAGTGGAGGCTATTTTTTATATGACTCCACCAAAAAACTAAAACCGGAACTGTTGCGAGAAGACATTCATTATATTGGCATTCCGCTGATGGAAATGTGCAATAAGGAATATACTGATGCCAGACAACGACAATTATTTAAAAACATTATATACGTAGGTGCCTTGTCGGCTTTACTGGATATTGAATTTGGCGTTTTTGAAGATCTGCTGGCCGAACAGTTTAAAGACAAGGAAAAATTGATTCCTTTAAATATTCGGGCCTTGAAAATGGGGATTGACTATGTATATCAGCATTTTAGCTATCCCCTTGAATTGCGTTTAGAACGTCGCGATTTAATTAAAGATTCCATCATGATTGATGGAAACTCTGCTTGCGGTTTGGGCGCAGTATATGCCGGTGCAACAGTGGTGGCCTGGTATCCAATTACGCCTTCTACTTCCGTGATTGAAGCCTTTACCGATTATGCTGCTCAGTACCGGATAGATGAAAAAACAGGACAAAAAAAATATGCGGTGGTTCAGGCTGAAGATGAGCTGGCGGCCATTGGCATGGTGATAGGTGCCAACTGGAACGGTGCCCGATCTTTTACATCTACCAGCGGACCGGGCCTATCGCTCATGAATGA
Source organism: Chitinophagaceae bacterium (assembly GCA_036804585.1). GTDB lineage: Bacteria > Bacteroidota > Bacteroidia > Chitinophagales > Chitinophagaceae > OLB11. The sequence goes on along the minus strand of DAIRSC010000151.1, from coordinate 3,260 downwards.
ATTTTTAGGGCTGGCCTATTTCGCCGAAATTCCGGCGGTGCTGATTGATGTACAAAGAGCAGGACCATCGACCGGAATGCCCACCCGTACCCAACAAAGTGATATTTTATTGGGAGCTTATGCCTCACATGGCGATACCAAACAGGTTTTATTATTTCCATCCACACCCAAAGAGTGTTTTGAAATGACCGCAGATGCTTTTGATTTAGCAGAGCAATTACAAACACCGGTAATTGTGATGACCGATTTGGATTTAGGGATGAACGACCATGTGTCGCCACCATTTGAATGGGATGATCAACGCAAGTATCAACGAGGCAAAGTGTTAAGTGCAAAAGAATTGGATGAGATTGGAAAATTTGGACGCTACCTGGATGTGGATGGGGATGGAATTCCTTATCGTACCATACCGGGCACCCACCCTACCAAAGGCTCTTATTTTACCAGAGGAACTTCACACGATGAATATGCGGCTTATACCGAAAATCCGGATGTCTATCGAAAAGGAATGGACCGCTTGTTGCTGAAATGGGAAAGCGCTAAAAAAATGGTTCCACAACCCCACTTTTATCAAAGTAGCCGGCAATCTTCAATTGGTATGATCTTTTTCGGAACATCCACTTATGCTGCCGAAGAAGCGATGGATTATATCAAGGAACAAGGCATTGTTGTGGACGCGATGCGTTTAAAAAGTTTTCCGTTTACGGAGCGTGTAGCCGAATTTATCGCTCAACACGAACAAGTCATTGTGATTGAGCAAAACAGAGATGCCCAACTCAAATCCTTGCTGATGACGGAATTGGGAACTTCAGCATCCAAACTCGTTTCCGTATTAAAATATGATGGTTTTCCGATTACGGCAGATCATATTTTTCAATCTATTACTCAAAAACTAACCATTGATCAGACATAATATTATCCCATGACTTACGTTAAGCCCAAATTTCGACATCCGGAATTACCGAAAAACAAACTTGGATACACCATTGATTACTACGAGGGATCTTTATCTACTTTATGTGCAGGATGCGGCCATGACTCCATAAGTGCGTCTATTGTTCAAGCCTGTTATGAAATGAATATTGAACCACATCGCTTGGCTAAACTTTCAGGCATAGGCTGTTCTTCCAAAACACCGGCCTACTTTTTAAACAATTCTCATGGCTTTAATTCGGTTCATGGACGAATGCCATCGGTAGCGACAGGAGCCAATATGGCGAATCGGGATTTGATTTATTTTGGGGTTTCGGGAGATGGAGATACTGCATCCATTGGCATGGGGCAATTTGTACATGCGATTCGGCGCAACCTGAACATGATTTATATTGTGATGAATAATGGTTGTTATGGCTTAACCAAAGGACAAGATTCAGCAACTGCAGATGCGGGTTCGAAAAATAAATCCGGAAATATCAATCCGTTTGAATCGATTGATTTAGCGGGACTCTCCCTGGAATTAGGTGCGACTTATGTGGCTCAGAGTTTTTCAGGTGATAAAAATCAGTTGATTCCATTGATTAAAGCTGCCATGAAACATCCCGGTTTTGCATTAATTAATGTGATCTCCCCCTGCGTGACCTTCAACAATAATGTAGGTTCTACGAAATCGTATGATTATGTGCGTGAACATGTGGAAGCCACCTCCACCATTGATTTTGTACCTGAAATGCAGGAAATTCAAACCTGTTATGAGGAAGGAAGTTTAAATGAAATTCGCTTACATGATGGCAGTGCCTTGGCATTACGCAAACTCAATACCAATTGGGATCCTTTTGACAAACAATCGGCCATGAACGCATTGATGCACACGAAAAGTCAGGGTGAAATTTTAACCGGACTCATTTACATAAATCAGGACAGCCATGATTTGCATGATATCGTACAAACTGTGGAACAACCTTTGAATCAATTGAAAGAAGAGGATTTGTGTCCCGGTCGGAAAGCATTAATGGAAATCAATGCGGAGTTACGATAATTTCATGTTCTTAAAATTGCCCCCTAAGACCTTGTAGGCCCAACGTTAATCGTTTCAACGCGAGTCATTACTCCATCTGTTCGTTGACAAATATAATACACACCCTGAGGTCTTGATAATCGGAGCATATACGAAAATCTAGCTCTGCCTCTGCGACATTCGTACTGATCGGGAATGATGGTTTCGATGACCTGCATATTACTGTCAGTCAAATAAAATCCAATGGTCACTGGTCGGGTAATTTGTACTTCGAACTTTGAATCTGCCTCCAAGGGATAACGAATCACGCGGGGTACGGATGGCGAAAATTTAGTTCGCGTGGGTTTAGGCTGCTTCAATTGTTCTGCCAAATAAGTGATCAAAACATTCTCAACCAAAGTATCGGCGTGGGTATCGAGGATATCCGACAGCGGGCTTTTATCCGTGACACTCCAGACTGCCTGTTGGGCTGTATGGTCAAAACATTTTAATTGATACAATTTTTGGGATAAACCTTGAAGTGCCGGCGAAGGTAAAAAGCCGAGCGAAAATGTGTCGGTAGCCGACGGAGAACTCTGTTGTTTTTCGGTGCAAACGGCATTTAAAAAAAATTTCTTTTGTTGATGAGGCAATAACTTAACGAGCATGGGTTCCAGCGAAATCAAGTCTTGCGCAGGAATTCGAAGATTCTGCAAACTCAATCCACAGGGTATTTCGATGGATGCACTTTGGTCCGATAAATTTTTTAAATGAAACTGAACACACGGCCCGGTATGTCCTGCTTTTTGGGGGTTAGCGATGATATGCAAGGAAATTGTACCTTGATCCAAAGCCTGAGACAAAGAAATGGCATTTACAAAATCAGGCAGAAGCATCCCTGTTATGAGGTAGCCCAGCATTATTTTCTGAAACATGGTTTATTTTAAATGATGAAGTTGTGATATCCCATTTTACATAAACGAAGATTCAGGTTTATTATTTTGTTTTATTAGGAGCTGCTGGTTATCTCACCGACATCTTCAACTTTAGCGTCATCGTCCAACGGCTGTCCCGGACGTGCGGGACTATACCCTGAACACTTCATTAAAATTAAAGGGCCGGTGAGAAGTGAAAATCAAGAAATGAACTGCAAGCTTATTGAGGTGATTTGACAAATTGATATGCATTTAAAAAAGCGAAATTCACTCCTGAATGTACCGAGACCATTGCAAAAATCATTTGGCAAAAAGTTCAAGGCTTTTTGAATTTTTAAGTATTGAGTGATCCTGCAGCTCATGATATCGTATAAAATTCAAAGTAACGCAAT
>DAIRSC010000150.1:0-6076 GCA_036804585.1 Chitinophagaceae bacterium | reverse complement strand
CAATTTTTAATTCCTATCAATTTTTTGTTGAAAAAGGTTTTCTCCTGTCAGCATAGCTTAAATATTGGACAACAAAGATAATTGATTTCAGCTTTCGCAAGATGAATACTCCTGATAGCCTATTGATTTCGAGAAATGCAGCTTAGACTTGGTCTTTTTCAAATCATTTACCCGCCATTTGATTTGCTTATTGCCATCAAAGGCATATCAGATATTGTCCGATTCAAGGATTTAGACGCTGTTCGTAAACCGTAAAATGGTTTGCCATAAGAATCAAATTCCTTAATTTCGTTGAAAATGACAAATGACACCTTCTGAGTTAAAATTAGATTTGTTTAGGAAGCTTGATTCATTAGATAACGTAAAAGTTAGAAAACTCTATGGTACACTATTGAATTTGTTTAGTGAAAATGAAACTTACGAAGAATGGGAATCACTTTCAAATCAGGATCAACAGAAAATTCTTGATTCTGAAAAGCAATATTTTCAAGGTAAATATAAAAAGCATAGTGAGGTGATGTCTAAGATACAATAACTGGTTTGTGGTCAATGAAGGAAATCGTTTGGACGGAAATTGCGGAGTCGGATTTAGATGCTGTTTTGCTTTATTTAGAACGAAAATGGACGCAAAAAGTGATAGATCGATTTAAGAGTGAGCTTTGAGATACAATTGATCAAATTCTTCAGAATCCTAAACAATTCCCTTTTTTAAATAAAAAACGAAGATTCCGTAAATGTGTTGTAACAAAGCACAACACGATAATCTATAAAGAATTTGGAACGCATATCGTTTTATTACGGTTATTCGATACCCGGCAAAATCCCGATAAGAGGATTTATGAATAGTAGTCAGCGCCTGTGAATAATTGGCCGAAGTGCTCCAAAGTATGTCTGACGGCAGGCCCTGCGCTTTTTGCTATATGACCTTTGCAATGCACAAGTAGTTGAATCAGGGAATGGATACAATGACACAATAAAATGCAGGTTCACTCAAAACCATCACTTCCTCATGGACTCCATAAGCATCTTTGTCTTCTCAATCTCAGGGATGATGAAGGCTTGGATGTGCTTGATTTGTGGTTTGGTAATCTGTGCTGATTTTGAGCATGGTAGCGCTCAACTGGTTCCGGAACTGGACGCTGACTGGGTGTATCAAACCGATTCTGTAGAAACGAATCTGTTTTATATTCAGGCTCGCGACCGGTCCGGGCAGTTGCGCCTAGAGGCATTGAGCAAAAACAGGCATGGCAGTGTTTGGCTGGGTGCCTTTTGTGTATTTACGGCTGAGGGTCATTGGCGGCAGGAAGGTTATTCGAATGAACGTGGTTTTGCGTCAGGCATTTGGAAACAATATGCCAGGGCGGGAAAACAAGTGAGCATCAGGGATTCGGTCATGAATGTGGAAGGAGGCTACTGTCGACAAAGTTTTGATACCCTGAGCGGCGTTTGTATTTCTCAACAAAGAATGGATGCTGCGGGGAATAACCTGGATACGATTTGGAAATTTCACCCACAACAAGGTTACCTGATGTTTAAACGCCATTTCGAAAGAAGCAACTGGCATCAATATTTAGCCGAATATTGGCCCAATGGAACCATGAAAAGGGAAAAATGCCATAAAGGAAAACAGGTCATTTTTCAGCGCCAATGGGACAGTTCCGGTCATAAAGTGAAATATGTGGAGCATTATGAATCGGCTAAAGCACCTGCCGATTTGAGTGCTCAATTGCTCAAACGATTTCCATGCCTGGTGCCTCAGCGAAGTGGGAATTCCTGTGCTTTTCGTCTTATTATTAACAAGCATGGTCAACTGGAAACGATTGAAGCTGAGGGGCCCTGCGAACCGGCATGTTTGAAAGAAATAAAGACCTATTTAATGCAGAAATCAAACTTTAAAGCAGCACGATTTGAGGGCCGGGCTGTTTCCGGAAGCATTATCCTGAAGCCATAGGTGTACTATGATCAACCAACATGAGCAAATGGCGGAATAGGAGTTACGCAGGGGATTCAGACACATGTTAGGTTTGTTTTTTCGTTCAAACCCTTATTTCCCTTGCTTTTCGGAACATGAATCATCCCGGTTGAACAAATTTCCCATCATCCGACATCAATCACTTTTCGGTTTGAGGTCAGCCTTTATGAATCTTATCTATAAGATACCAACAAACCTTATTGACTTTACTTGCGGGTTTGATTATCTTTGCGAGACTTTCAACAAAAAGATAAAATTAAACGCATGACCTGGAAAGCTTATTTCACCTCATCGATCGGTAAAAAATTAGTCATGGCCATTACCGGCATTTTTTTAGTCCTCTTTCTCATTGTTCATGCGGGGGCCAACAGTTGCATCTTCCTGAATGATCAGGGTGAGACGTATAATGCCGTGGCACATTTTTTAAGCCATAATTGGATTATCCGATTCCTGGAATTGGGATTATTTGTCGGAATCATTGCCCATATTGTTCAAGGCCTGATATTAACTGCCGAAAACAATCGCAAAAGACCCGTGAAATATGCGGTCAACCCGGGCAATGCGACCAGTAAATGGTACAGTCGAAGTATGGGCGTGCTGGGGAGTTTATTATTGATTTTTTTAGTGATTCATTTAAAGGACTTTTTTATAGGAACTAAGATTGCCTTGTATAGTGGCGACCAACCCCACAATTTGTACGAAGAAATGAAAGAAGAATTCAGCAATATCTGGATTGTAGCGATCTATTTGTTGGGTGTTGCGGCTTTATTCTGGCATTTGGTGCACGGATTTTCCAGCGCTTTTCAATCACTGGGAGTCAATAGTCCAAAATACAATGGCATCATTAAATCGGTGGGTATTGCCTATACTGTGATTATTTGTTTGCTATTTGCGTTGATGCCGATCGCATTTCATTTTGAATGGCTGAACTAAAACCAAAACAAGGACAATTCCGGATCGTCTAAATTCAACGGAGTTGTTAGAATTCAAGAAAAACCATTAACATAACTCCGCCGATGTAACGGCGAAAAAAATAAATCAGAACATGGCATTAAACAGCAGAATACCTTCCGGCGAACTTGCTCAAAAGTGGAGCATGTACAAGAGTACTTGTAAACTGGTGAATCCGGCCAACAAACGTAGTATTGACATCATCGTAGTTGGTACAGGCTTAGCCGGAGCTTCGGCCGCTGCATCCCTCGCAGAATTAGGATATAACGTAAAAACATTTTGTTTTCAGGATAGTGGACGCCGTGCTCACTCCATTGCAGCTCAGGGCGGTATTAACGCAGCAAAAAACTACCAGAATGATGGTGATAGCGTGTATCGTTTGTTTTATGATACCATCAAAGGAGGTGATTACCGGGCTCGTGAAGCCAACGTACATCGATTGGCAGAAGTGAGTGGAAATATCATTGACCAATGTGTGGCGCAGGGTGTTCCTTTTGCGCGTGAATATGGTGGTTTGCTGAGCAACCGTTCATTTGGAGGAACGCAGGTTCAACGTACGTTTTATGCAGCCGGACAAACCGGTCAGCAGTTATTATTAGGGGCATATTCGGCTCAAATGCGACAAGTGTCTTTGGGAAAAATCAAAGAATACAATCGCCATGAAATGCTCGATGTAGTGGTGATTGATGGGAAAGCACGCGGAATCATCGCCCGCAATTTGGTAACCGGCGAAATTGAACGTCATGGAGCGCATGCAGTTTTGCTTTGCACTGGTGGTTATGGGAATGTCTTTTTTCTGTCGACAAACGCCATGGGTAGTAATGTGACAGCAGCATGGAAGGCCCATAAAAAAGGCGCCTATTTTAGCAATCCTTGCTTTACCCAAATTCATCCGACCTGTATTCCGGTAAGCGGTGATCATCAGAGTAAATTGACCTTGATGTCTGAATCATTGCGGAATGATGGTCGTATCTGGGTTCCTAAAAAGAAAGAAGATACACGCAACCCAACAGATATTCATGAATAAGAGCGCGATTATTATTAAGAGCGTCGTTATACGTCCTTTGGTAACCTCGTGCCGCGGGATGTGGCCAGCCGGGCTGCCAAAGAGCGTTGTGATGCCGGCTATGGTGTAGGAAATAGTAAAATGGCCGTATACCTGGATTATGCCTCAGCCATTGAACGCTATGGTAAAACAGAAGCCACCAAAAACGGGATGGCCAATGCGTCGAAAGAAGAAATTATTCGCATGGGTAAAGCAGTGGTGAAGGAAAAATATGGCAACCTGTTCGACATGTACGAAAAAATCACCGGTGAAAATCCATACGAGGTTCCGATGCGTATTTATCCGGCTGTGCATTATACCATGGGTGGATTGTGGGTGGATTATGAACTGATGACCACTGTACCCGGACTGTATGCCCTGGGAGAGGCTAATTTCAGCGATCATGGTGCGAATCGTTTAGGCGCAAGTGCCTTGATGCAAGGATTGGCCGATGGGTATTTTGTAATCCCATATACCATCGGAAATTATTTGGCGGATGAAATTCGTACCCCTAAAATCGATACCGATCAGTCGGCATTTGCGGAAGCAGAGGCGGCGGTTAAAGATCGGCTCAATCATTTTATACAATCCAAAGGCAGCAAATCGGTCGATTACTTCCACAAACAATTGGGTAAAATCATGTGGGATAAATGTGGGATGGCGCGAAATGAAGCCGGATTAAAACAAGCCATTCAGGAAATACGTGCTTTGCGAGAAGAGTTTTGGAAAGACGTTCGTGTACCGGGTAAGACAGATGAGTTTAATCAGGAATTGGAAAAAGCCGGACGTGTTGCAGATTTCCTCGAATTGGGTGAATTGATGTGTGTGGATGCATTGAGCCGTGAAGAAAGTTGTGGTGGCCATTTTCGTGAAGAACATCAAACAGAAGATGGAGAAGCGATGCGTCATGATGACAAATACATGTATGCAGCTTGTTGGGAAAACAAAGGCAATTACCAGTGGGAATTGCACAAAGAAGATCTGAACTATGAAGTGATCAAACCAAGCCAAAGAAATTATAAATAATCACCCCAAAAGGAGATGAATATCTGTTAACGATGATCAAACCATTCCAAACAAAATAAATAAAGGTAGTCCATGGAACATAAAACAATAAACCTCAAACTCAAAGTATGGCGGCAGGCCAATACCAACGCTCCGGGCGAATTTGTCACCTATGATGCAAACAATATTTCAACGGAAATGAGTTTCCTTGAGATGTTTGATGTGCTCAACGAACGACTGATTACAGAGGGAAAAGATCCAATTGCTTTTGATCATGATTGTCGCGAAGGCATTTGCGGCATGTGTAGTATGCATATCAATGGACGTGCACATGGTCCCTGGAAAGGAACCACTACCTGCCAATTGCATATGCGCGCTTTCAAAGATGGTGAAACGATTACCGTTGAACCATGGAGAGCTGCGGCCTTTCCGGTGATCAAGGATTTATCGGTGAACCGAAGCGCCTTTGATCGTATTCAGCAAGCCGGTGGGTACGTGAGTGTGAATACCGGGAATGCACAGGATGGCAATGCCTTGCCGATTGATAAGGATAAAGCTGATGCGGCGTTTGCTGCTGCGGCCTGTATCGGTTGTGGGGCCTGTGTAGCTGCTTGTAAAAATTCAAGTGCCATGTTGTTCACTTCTGCCAAGGTTTCTCAATATGCATTATTACCACAAGGCGAACCTGAGAGGAATTCAAGGGTTTTGAATATGGTTGCGCAAATGGATAAAGAAGGTTTTGGGGCTTGTCCCAATACCGGTGCATGCGAAGCTGAGTGTCCGAAAGAAATTTCTCTGTCGAATATTGCCCGACTCAATCGCGAATACCTGAGTGCTCAATTGAGTTTGTAGGATTTAACACTTAAAAGATTTAATGAGAAAAGCCTGATCGCAACGATGATCAGGCTTTTTGGTTGAATGGGGCCAAATAGTGTTGGTCATTCAAACCTACTAAACCGATGTCTTCGCAGGAATAGAAACTTAACCAGTTATTCATTAACTTTATACGGAGTGGAGAATTTGGGACGAACCATTTTCCAAATGATTTTATCAGGTCTTTTTCCATTCAACATGTGGAATAAAACAGACGGATGCTTCTTCCG
>DAIRSC010000149.1:1650-6084 GCA_036804585.1 Chitinophagaceae bacterium | reverse complement strand
GACATACGGCGAACAAAGTTTGAAAAAGAAAGAAGAATCCAAAAATCTGGCCGATGAAATGGCGGATGTTTTATGTGTACTCACTGCGCTCGCCAATCAGTGCGAAGTGGATTTGGAATCAGCGATGAAGAAGAATTTTGAGAAAAAGACTTTACGTGATGCCGACCGACATTTATCCAATCCTAAATTAGATAACAAGTCGGCCTGAATCTTTATCAAACAAAAAAAATCCTAAGTATTTTATCCCGTTGATTTTATTTTTTAGGAACAATTTTAACTTTATGTAATTGTGACAATGGCAATGAAATCGGAAATGCAGTTGTATTACAACATATAGAATCGATATCGCAACGAAGAAATTACATCGCCATCTTGTGCTGCTTCTCCTTGTCCGGCATGAAGATGTTGCATAAATTCTTTACGCAACTTGAACATTTTTTTTCGATGAATCAGAAAAATATGAAACAGCATCCATCCCGGTAGAAAAAACAATAGACTTAACCAAATGGCGTATTTACGATACTCACTTTGTAAGTGTTTATGATGCACATAGGATGTAAGAATATCCTCTAACAGAAGTGCTCGTTTCGAATCAGGCATGTTGGTGTAATTCTTTTACTTGTCCGCGTAAAATGAAACCCGCAATAACACCGAATACAAAGCCGCCAATATGAGCCCAATAAGCTACGCCGGCACTCTCTGCTGCAGCTGTGCTCAGGGTGCCAACACCCGATACCAATTGTTGGATAATCCAGAATCCCAGAAAATAAATGGCCGATACCCGGAAAGTAGTCAGAAAAAGAATAAACAAAATCCGTACCCTCGAACCCGGATACATCACCAAATAGGCACCCAAACAAGCAGCAATGGCTCCAGAAGCGCCTACACAGGGCACCTGACTGCCCGGACTTAAAAAGGCATGGGCCAGGGAAGCAATAACTCCTCCACCCACATAAAAGATGAAATAGCGAAATGAACCAATACTACTTTCAATATTGTCGCCAAAAACCCAAAGGAATAGCATGTTTCCTAACAAATGCATCCATCCGCCATGTAAAAAAATACAAGTAAATAAGGTATACAAATCTTGAAAGGAAGTGATTTCAGCTGGAATACTACCATAGGTAAAAATGAATTGGTTTAATGCAGCTTCAGGTAAACTGAATTCGTAAAAGAATACCGCCACATTAACGATAATGAAGAGGTAGTTCAGAATCGGTTTGCTATGGCCTTTGACATTGTCGTCGCCAATAGGAAAAAACATGGCTGTAAATTACATTTTATTCAGATAAAATCGAAGGCTATCCATTTGAACTTCTTTGTAAAATGTTCTTTGCAAAAAATGATCCTTATTGTAAATCATGATTTGCGGGATGCCTTTATATTCAAAAATTTCTTTGGTCACATCTGAGTTGTCGGCCGATACAATGATATTTTTTTGATCATGAATACCAGTGCTTTCTGCAAATGTTTTTAGTTCGCCCAGTAAATTTAAACCGGTGATAAACACAAATTGAACATCCGGGAATTGAGTGATTTGGGTTTTTATTTTTTGAGCCACCTCCGCACAATGTCCGCAACTCGGATTAAACAACACCAATACGACCGGTTTGCCAAAAGGAATATCTCTGGAATAATATAATTTTTCATCATGCCCAACCACATTAAATTCTAATAAGGGTGCGCCCGGTGCCGCTTTGGGTTTTTCGTAATTCGCACTAAAATTTGGGGCTTCAGTTTCAGTCTTTTGGGGTGATTTTTTAGCCGACTTCTTTTTCTGTTGTGCCAAAATATCCAAGGGCGTTAGCGCCAACAAGGCAATGGCTATCAGGCAGGTGTACAATATTTTTACTGGAAGGTTCATCTTAAAATTTTTGATGGTTTTTAGATTGTTGTTGCAAACAGGCATCCAGAAGGGTGAAGGCTGTATATGCCTCAACGATAGGTAATGCGCGCGGTACTGCGCACACATCATGACGTCCGGTGATGTTTAAATCAACTTCGATGCCCTCCTTGTTAACTGTTTTTTGGGTGGAACGAATACTGGATATGGGCTTGAAGCCAATTCGGAAATGGATTTCTTCGCCATTGCTGATGCCACCTTGTATTCCACCACTGCGATTACTGGCAGTGCGAATATGTCCTTCTTCGGTCATGAAAGAATCATTGTGAAAGCTTCCATTCTGAGTTGCACTTTCAAAGCCATCACCATATTCAAAAGCTTTTACGCTGGGAATACTCATCATCGCATGCGCCAGAGCGGCTTGTAATTTTCCAAATATCGGTTCTCCCCATCCGGCGGGAACGCCATCCACCAGAACTTGAATGCATCCTCCCAGGGTATCTCCATGCTGTAAACAGGCGTTCACCCGTTCTTCCATGTCATTCCGGAGTGGATGAATCGGAACACGTAGAGGATGTTGGTACAATTCTTCCCAGTCAATTTGTTTGGAATGAAAACGAGATGGAATTTGGATGCCACCGATGGCAGAAACGTATGAATGAATTTGAACAGAGGCAAACGATTCCAATATTTGTAAGGCCAGATTTCCGGCAGCAACTAATGGGACGGTAATTCGTACCGAGCTGCGGCCGCCGCCACGATGATCTCGGAAACCATATTTTTGTTGATAGGTATAATCCGCATGATTGGGTCGGAATACTTCTTTTAAATTTTCATAGTCCTTTGGGCGACTATCCTGATTTTCGATTAAAATACACAGCGGACTTCCTGTGCACCGACCTTCAAAAAGGCCGGAAGCAATTTGAATTTGATCTTGTTCGATCCGTTGAGAAGCATGTGCGTTTTGACCTGTTTTTCGGAGATTGACCGCCTTTTGCATTCTGTCGATATCCGGCTTAAATCCGGCAGGGCATCCATCAATGACACAACCTACAAGCGGACCATGCGATTCGCCAAATGAAGTGATTTTAAAAAGTGTACCAATTGTATTCATGCCCGATAAAAAACTAAAAGGCAAACCATTACATTTGTCGCATGCTTACCTTGTATTCAAATATCAAACATTTAATCGGCATCGAAGAGGATGCGGCGCAAAAAAAAATCGTTAAAGGGGCAGAAATGAAAGTACTGCCCATGATCGAAGAGGCCTGGCTGTTAACCGACGGAGAATTCATCCTGGATTTCGGGAGCATGGAAAATTTCCCTGACAAACAGTTTGATCGTGAGGAGAATCTAAAAGGGGCTTCTGTCTTGCCCGTTTGGGTCGACTCGCATACACACTTGGTTTTTGCCCACAGCCGTGAACAAGAATTCGTAGATCGGATACATGGATTGAGTTATGAAGAAATTGCGCAAAGAGGGGGAGGGATTTTAAATTCAGCGCGTAGATTGAAAGAAGCAGATGAAGGATTTTTATATGATCAGGCAATGGCTCGATTAGAGGAGGTGAAAAACCTGGGCACCGGTGCCATTGAAATAAAAAGCGGATATGGGTTAAATACACAAGCAGAAATAAAGATGCTCCGGGTAATCCGGCGAATCAAAGAAACTGCCGGTATTCCGGTGAAAGCAACTTTTTTAGGTGCGCATGCCTATCCACTGGAATTCAGAGAAAACCACCAGGCATATTTGGATATCATCATTCAGGAAATGTTGCCACAAATTGCCGGTGAAGGTCTTGCCGACTACATGGATGTATTTTGTGAGAAGGGATTCTTTAGTGCAGTAGAGACGGCACAATTGCTTGAAGCAAGCACTAAATATGGGTTAAAACCAAAAATTCATGCCAATCAATTATACAACAGTGGGGGTGTGCAGGTGGGAGTAAAGTATGATGCAATCAGTGTGGATCATCTTGAAACCATGGATGATGAGGAAGTAGCCTGCCTGCAGCATTCTAATACGATTGCAACGCTTTTACACGGAGCGGCTTTTTTTCTGGCCATGCATTATCAACCTGCCCGAAAATTGATTGATGCCGGGGTAGCGGTTGCCTTAGCCAGTGATTATAATCCCGGTTCTTGTCCTGGAGGAAATATGAATTTTTTGCTCACATTAGCTTGTACCCAGATGCGCATGACGCCGGAAGAAGCCATCAATGCATGCACCCTCAATGGAGCGGCGGCTTTGGAATTAAGCCATCAGATGGGAAGCATTGCCCGTGGCAAGAAAGCCAGTTTTATCATCACAAAACCAATCAGTAGTTTGGCCTACTTGCCTTATGCCTTTGGTGCAAATTTGATTGAAAGGGTCGTATTTGCGAGCTAATCCTATTTATTGAGTCATTCAGACATTTTATCCATTTGACTTTTTTGAATAACTCATCATTAAAGAGTCATTGTGCGAAGGGTATAAAAAGAGAGCGATCCGCCGTAAGCGGAAAGAGCACATTAAAAAGTAAATAAAAATTAATTTTTTCCATAAGCCGCATACGAAAAGTAAAAAGAAAGGGAAATTACAAAAGCAACTAC
>DAIRSC010000149.1:0-1640 GCA_036804585.1 Chitinophagaceae bacterium | reverse complement strand
AACTCTAAATAATTTTCTTTTTGTTCTTTTTTAAAAACTCTCCCCCCTCCCCCCTTTGGCTTACCGCTCTCTTTAAAAAGTCAATAAAAATTATTTTTTACCGTCAGCCGCTTCGGCTTGTTTCAACGCACGGGTAGTTACAACAGCTGCTACCGGAATACGTTTGTTATGCAGGATTTCGGTGTTTTCTAATTGAATGTCTTCAATACGTAAGTTTTTACCAATTTCCAGATTCGTGATATCAACATCAATCGCTTCTTTTAAATGCTCAGGTGTTGTACGAAGATTGATGGAGCTCATTTTAACAACAAAACGTCCACCTTCTTTCACTCCTATAGATTGTCCGGTAAAACGTAAAGGCACATTGGCGTTTAATCGCTTGCCCGGAACCAATTCCAAAAAATCAATGTGGGTCACTTCGTCAGTGATTTTGTCAAACTGTATAGCCTTCAAAATGCAGGAATACGATTTGCCGTCTACCTGAATATGGGCTAATTTGAACTCAGGGGTATAAACAATCCCTTTGAGTTCCTTGTGTGTTGTTGTGAAGTGCACATTGGATGACCCTCCATAAATTACACAAGGCACTTTGCCCTCAGAACGGATGTGGCGGGAAACTTTTTTGCCGAATTCGCTTCTGAGTTGTCCTTCAATTGTAACTTGTTTCATAAAAATTTGCGGTGATTTATAGACTTCCGGTCTTTAATGTTTTAAATAAGGGCGGCAAAAGTAGCCATTCAAGCTTGAAATTCCAAAACCGAATAAACTACAGTAGCCTGTTATGTAGAAAAAAATGGTTAAAAATATCGGATTTCAACCATTTTGATCTAGATTTGCGCTCCTGAAATCAGTGGCGCTTAACTTAGCAGTCTTTGTATTCTCTTCCCGACAAGCATCAACCAATGGGCTTGGTTGCACTTTATCATGTGTATCAAAATGCCGGTCAACAAGCGCTAAGTGGCCTCCCGCCAGGGGTAATTATTTTTTGAGTTCAACGTTGACCTCATGAGTAATTGACGATTTCATCAAATTTTTATCTCAAAAAATCTAAACGTTTTTTAAAACCATGAGTTTGAAAAAAGACAACAAGCCAAAGTCGTTTAATAAAATTACGATTACCCTGGCTTCCCCGGATTCTATCCTGGACCGCAGTTTTGGTGAGGTGCTCAAACCTGAAACCATTAACTATCGAACCTACAAACCAGAAAGAGATGGTTTGTTTTGTGAAAAAATATTCGGTCCTACCAAGGATTACGAATGTTATTGCGGAAAGTACAAACGTATTCGCTACAAAGGCATCGTTTGTGATCGTTGCGGAGTGGAAGTTACAGAGAAGAAAGTGCGACGTGAACGTATGGGTCACATCAAATTGGTTGTTCCGGTCGTCCATATTTGGTATTTTAAATCATTGCCGAATAAAATCGGTTACTTACTCGGTACCAGCTCCAAAAAATTGGAGATGATTGTATACTATGAGCGTTATTGTGTTATTCAGGGCGGTGAAGCAGATTCCATGATTCGCTCCTCTCTCACCATGAAGGAAAATGAAAATACCTACATGGCTCTTCTCACAGAAGACGAGTATTTGGATCTCCTCGAAACATTACCGAAGGAAAACCAAATGCTGCACGATGATGATC
>DAIRSC010000148.1:0-6111 GCA_036804585.1 Chitinophagaceae bacterium | reverse complement strand
ATCACTCAGTTGAATACTAGAACAGTAATGGTTTAATACCGCTAGAAGGGAATTGAATTGTCCTTTGTGCATATAAGGATAGCTTAGTCCAATATTGCGCAAAGAAGGAATTTTGAATTTGCCTTTATCGCCGGGGTCCAATGTGATTCGATAGCGACCTTCGTCAGAAAAAACAGAATCCAATCCATTATTGGCAAAACCCTGATTCGTGAATAAAGGTTCGGTATGACAACGATTACAATGAACTTGGAATAACTGATATCCTTTTTGTTCATCGCTGCTGAAACTGATTTTTCCTTGCCGGAACAAATCATATTTGGAATTGGCCGAAACAAGACTGCCCATAAATTGAGCCAAGGCGTAAAAAAAATATTTACTGCTGATTTCTCCCGGTCCAAAGGATTTTTCGAAAAGGGGTTTGTATTGGGGATGCCGATTGAGTTTTGTGAGCACATGATTCATGTCCTCATTCATTTCGGCAGGTATGGTAATAGGTGAGAAGGGCATGATTTCGAGGTGATTGATGCCGCCGTCCCACATGAATGAAGTGGACCATAAAAGATTAAACAAGGCGGGTGAGTTACGATTACCCATAGCGCCATTCACGCCTGTGCTCAGGGCTTTTCCAAAATCGGAGAAGGCATGCGAAGCATGGTGGCATGAAGCGCAGGAAACGCTGCTATCAGATGAAAGAATCGGATCGTAAAATAAACGACGCCCAAGTTCAATTCGATTCTTTTGCCAAATATTTTCTGCTGATTGGTAATGGGGGGGCGGAAAATAAGCGGGAAAATCCGGCCCTTCGTTTGAAGAGACCGGATTTGGATTATGAGGATGTTTGCTGCAGGAAACCAGTAGCATTAAACCCAACACTAAGGAGGCAACAATTCCTTTCATGCCAGTTTATTGATGCAATTCATCAAATGAGATATTGTTATAAAAATCAAGGGCCATGGTTTTTGCTGCGGCACCGGGCATATGGATGGTATTTTTAGTAGAAACACTTGGAGAAGAATGCCATAAGCGAGCAGGATTGGCCACTAAATGTACATGTGGTTTTTTGTCTGAAGCAATGCTCATTGTTGCACCGTTAAAATTGGTGGTTTTGACAGTCACAATATTATTACTGCCACTGAATCCGCCTAAATGAAAGAGGTACGTATTGCTGGCTGCGTCTGGTGATGTACCTTCTGCTTTTAGCATAATATATCCGGAGTTCCAATTCCAGAACATACCTTCTGTTACAGACAAGGCGCCGTCTTGTGCACCACTTACATTGCGTAAGCTGTCCACTCCCATGGTATATTGTAATTCGGTGTAATTCCCGGCGGGAACATCATCCAGTTCGATTTCGAGTGAGGCTGTGTTAGCTGCATCAACGATGTGATAACTATTGGGTTCTGACCACCAAGTACCATCATCTTTTTTAACTTTGATATTGGACACATAATATCGGAAAGTGGTAAAAGTTAAGGAATCACCGGTCATTGGGTGAACCTGTAAGGTATTTAAACTAAATGGAGTCTCCATCATTCCCCATTTGTGCTCGAACTCAATGGCAAATTGGCCTGGCGCAGCGGGTGTGGGAATAGGTTCGCTTGTCGTTTTTTTACAAGCCGTTTGAAGTAAAAGGATGAAGGCAATGGCCATCAGGCTCGCCCATTTTATGAATTTCATGTTTAATATTTTTTAAAATTGATGAATGAAAACTGCTTTGAACTTGAATGCCGTAGCAGCAAGAATAAGACGGCATGTACGAATCGTCGGGTTGGAAAGGATGATGCAGGTAGGCTCATTGCTCAATTGGCATAAACTATAAGCCATAACCCAAATGAGTTTGCAGGGCAAATGATAAGATCAAGCCGTAACATTGAAACATCCAAACACACAATGACATCGTGCTCAAAACAGGGATTGGAAATACCTGTCATCTTAGGCCAGATGAATAGATGAGTGCGATGTGAAGAATGATACCTGCGCCTGCTTGGAAGGCGGACGTAAGCGCTCGTCCAAATGACCTTTGCAGGCACCTTGTTTAGGCGCCTCCCTGTACTTGATTGGTTCAAGGTTGGAAGATGGATTAAAAACAAAAAAATCAGGAGGAACGTTCAGGTCCTGAAATTTAATTTTAAAAAAATGTTGGAAAACTTCTTTCAGATTCAGGTTATCTTTAGCAAGTCCTAACCAATTTAATTCTTTTTTAATTTGGCAGGAACCTTTACAACAACTGTTTTTTTGGGCTTTATTAACACACAAAACATTGGCGTAATAATCATATCGCACGACATAATCAACCATCACGACTGTTTTGAGCAGGCTATGAAAAGCAAAAATGCTAAAGATGAATATGGCCAACCACTTGCGCATGTCCAGCACAAAGGTAAAGGAGAATATTTGTTGAACTGCGAATTCGAATAAAAATCAGTGAATGATAAAAATCATCGAGCGGAAAAATCAGGGTTCACTGAAGGCAGGGTTATTGATAAACTCCTCGTCGGTCAGGGTGTTTAAAAATGCAATCAGGTCGTCAATATCAGCATCGTTCATACGATTTTTGGTAACCGTTTTGAGTTCGAAAGCAAGATTGGTCGTGTAGTGAAAATTTTTATTATAATGCTGAATACATTCTCTCAGGGTTTGAAATCGTCCATCATGCATATAAGGAGCTGTTTTGGCGATATTACGCAAAGTGGGGGTTTTAAATTTGCCTTCATCGCTACTCAGTTTTGTGACCAGGGCCAGGCCTTTGTCGACAGGGATACTATCGAGGCCGGTATTGCGAAATCCGAAGTCTGTAAAAGTGCTGCCATACGAATGGCAATGGGTACAATCGCCTTTTTCTTCGGCGATGTAAACATTCATGCCTCTGGTTTCCTGATCGGTGAAACTCACTTCACCACGCCGCCATCGATCGAATTTGGAATTCCCTGAAATGAGGGTGCGTTGATATTGTGCTAAGGCTCTGGAGATATTGGTACCATTGATAGAAGAGCTTCCAAATGCGGCCAGGAAAAGATTGGGATATTCGGGGTGAGCCTGCAATTTTGAAACCACATTGTCCATGGTTTCGTGCATCTCAATGGGATTGATAATGGGCAAACGGGCTTGTGTTTCAAGGCTGGAAGCGCTGCCATCCCACATGAGTTTGGGGCTGTACCCAACATTGAACAAAGGCATTGAATTTCGGGTGCCTTGAATATTATCGACGCCGGTACTAAATCGCAGATTAGAGTCAACGGTATAACTTTTGATGCGATGACAAGTTGCACAGCTCATGGTATTGTTTGCAGACAATAACGTTTCAAAAAATAGTTTTCGACCCAATGCGATGCCCTCAACCGTCATAGGATTATCTGCCGGGATATTCATGGCAGGTAAGCCGGCCGGCACATTTAAATCGTAATGAATATGACCATCTCCGGTGGGTAAAGGAAAAATGGGGTCTTGTTGACAAGACAGCAAAACGCTGACAAAAAGAAAAAGAACCGATATGGAGTAGAGAATTTTCATCGGAATTACAAAATTAGGGGAAAAGGGCTTTGAACTAGTCACAAAAATTGATAGCCTATACAAAACGATGGACCGGCCTAATTACCAGACTTAAACTAGAATCATTGAAAAGTGTTTTTATCAATAAAGTCTAAAAAGCAAAGTCCGAAAATGGCCCTGTGAGGAAATTACTTTTATGGAATCATTGAAGTTAGATGGCGTTTTCTCGATTCAGGTCTCAGGGTTGAAAAAGGATTATTTCGGGTAACCGAGTCATACCAATGTGATTTGTGTCATAGACCAAATCTTATCTCGTCTCGTCAGAGCTGACGAGACGAGAGTATATGCCGATTGGAAGAATGTTTAGCCCTACAAAATTGGGCTAAACCGTAACGATGATGTGGATGTACCTAAGGAACGAAGGTTACAACCACACTATCGGTATTACATATTTCACTTCGGTATAAATCCTTAACAGGTGTTGTTTGCAGAAACTACATGCCTTGTTACTACAAATTCTCGGATGAAGTATTCGGCTGTATTAAAGTGAATTTGCGGACAGTGAACAAAGGAAGTTGATGCAGCCCTGACAGCAGCGGCATCCCTTGCCTGTCGGAAAGCGTATGAGATGGGAAATGGATGAACAGGCAAGGATACAGCGGATGGCAGGTGGACGCATGAAAGAATGACTAAACATGAGCTGCCCAAAGCGGCGCTGAAACTGAATTCATAACATTGCGGTAATATGGGTTTAACATTACCGTAATACTGCGCGGATACTTTTGGCCGAAAATTAGAATCAATGAAAAGAATTTTTACAGCTTTGGCCCTTTTGTTAGGAGCAGTTACAACCCACGCACAAGCCCCGGTGAAGGATGTGAGTGGTAATATTACCGGTACGATGAACTGGCATAACGACACCATTTATTTGTTGAAAGGCAAGGTATATGTGAAAGCCGGCGCAACGCTGAATATTCAAGAAGGAACCATTATTAAAGGAGACAAGAGTACTCCGGGTTCGGCATTGATTATCACCAGAGGAGCACAAATTTATGCCATCGGTACAGCCGCACAACCGATTGTATTTACCTCAAGTGAAACACCTGGTAATAAAGCCATGGGTGATTGGGGTGGTTTGGTTATTGCTGGAAATGCAAAAACCAATATCCCGGGTGGTATCGGAACTTTTGAAGGAGGAAATTTGGCCAATCCGGATGGTACTGCCAGCGATGGACAATACGGTGGTTTGAATGATTTGGATAATAGCGGTGAACTAAAATATGTGCGTATTGAATACGCCGGGTTTGCATTTGCACCAAATAATGAACTAAACAGTTTAACCATGGGCGGCGTTGGTAGCGGAACAAAGATTTCGTATGTACAATGCAGCTACGGATTGGATGATGCTTTTGAGTGGTTTGGAGGAACGGTGAATGCTGATCATTTAATCGCATTTCGTGGGAATGACGATGACTTTGATACAGATTTTGGATACAGTGGTAAAGTACAATTTGGGGTTTGTTTACGTGATACCTTGGTTGCCGATGCGGTATCCGGTGCGATGGCTTTTGAGAGTGATAACGATGGAGCCGGATCAGCGAATAATCCGAAAACAAAACCTGTATTTAGCAATATGACTTTGGTTGGACCTGCATTTACTTCTTCAACAACTTACGATCCGAATTTCCGTAGAGGAGCACATATTCGTCGTCACTCAGAAATGAGTTTGTTTAACTCGGTGATCATGGGATGGCCTGTAGGGATTAAAATTGATGGAGATAGCTGCCAACAGAATGCCAACAATGGGTTATTAAAGATTAAAAATACAGTGGTAGCAGGTTGTCCTAAAAATTTGGATTCAACTGCAACGACGACTACCTGGGGAATTACAGCGTGGTATAATACTGCCGGTTGGGACAATATGGTGTATACCAACAATTCGGATTTGATGTTAACGAGTCCGTTTGATTATAATGCCCCTAATTTCCGTCCGGCTGCAGGTTCACCATTATTGAGTGGAGCTTCATTTGCAGATCCGTTTTTGAGCAGTGGATTTACCAGTGTGAACTATCGTGGTGCATTTGGTGCAGATGATTGGACAGCGGGATGGACCAATTTCCAACCAGATACGGCCAGCTATGCTTATGGTTATTTACCGGTAGGAGTGCGTGATATCGTAAAAAATCGTTTGGCGATGAATGTATATCCAAATCCGTCACAACAGGATGTACAGGTTAATTTTAGTCTGGAGCGCAGCAGCGATGTAAGTGTACAAGTGATGGACTTAAATGGCCGTGTTGTATACAGCCGCAACGAAAAATTACAAGCAGGACGTCAGAGTTTACGTGTTCCGGTTTCACAATTAAAAAATGGATTTTATACGATCCGTTTAAATGGTATAGATTGGATGGCAACAGAAAAAATGAGTGTTTTACACTAAACCAAGAAACCAACCTTTCATTGTCTAGATTTACAAAAGGCCTTCCTTCGGGGAGGTTTTTTTGTGATCTGGGTTGAAAAACGGTACGAGACCATTGCAAAAGTCATTTGGCAAAAAATTCAAAGTAACGCAGAAATTTGAAGCCAAATGGCTTAGCCAATTATTTTTGATCGTTTTGCAAC
>DAIRSC010000147.1:0-6145 GCA_036804585.1 Chitinophagaceae bacterium | reverse complement strand
ATTTTCGCTTTTGGAGGAAGTCTGGGCGCCAGAAGTATCAATGAAACTCTGGCCGAGCAATTTCAAATATTAATCGAACAAGGCTATCAGGTGTTATGGCAAACCGGCACGCCTTTTTTTGAAAAAGCTAAAAATGCCGTTAAAGGATTTGAGCGTCAGGTAAAAGTGCTGGCGTTTATTCGTGAAATGGATTATGCCTACGCAGCAGCTGATTGTATCATTGCCCGTGCTGGTGCCTCATCCATTGCAGAACTCTGTATCGTCGGAAAACCCGTAATATTTGTTCCTTTTCCATTTGCCAGTGAAGATCATCAAACACATAATGCTATGGCATTGGTGAATAAAAAAGCCGCCTGGATGCTCAAAGATCATGAGATTAAAGTAAACCTCATTCCTCGTGTCTTACAGCTCTTACAGGATTCTTCAACGATGCTTGAATTGAGTCAAAATATCCAATCATATGCAGTAACCGATGCCGATCAGCAAATTGCTCAAACAATATTTAATATCCGAAAAAAATGATGAACTTAAAACAAATACAAAATGTTTATTTTATCGGCATTGGCGGTATTGGAATGAGTGCACTGGCCCGTTTTTTTAAACAACATGGTTCATCGGTTTCAGGATATGACCGAACAGAAACACCATTAACCAAGACCCTGTGTTCAGAAGGAATGAACATTCATTACAGTGATGATGTTTCCCTGCTGGATAAGGATGCACAATTGGTGGTGTATACTCCGGCCATCCCTTCCAATCATACAGAATTACAATGGTTTCGCGATCAGCAATATACGGTGGTTAAACGAAGTGATGTATTACAAATGATTTCAAATGATATGCTGGCTATTTGTGTAGCAGGTACACATGGTAAAACAACCGTATCTACCATGATCGCTCATATTTTAAGGCATTCCACTTATGGTTGTAATGCTTTTCTAGGAGGAATATCTGCGAATTATGGGGTGAATTACTGGAGCAGTGAGCGTGATTGTGCAGTGATTGAAGCGGATGAGTACGATAAAAGTTTTTTGAAACTGAATCCTTCCATCGCGGTGGTTACAGCCATGGATCCTGATCATTTAGATATATACGGGACGGTTGAAGAAATGGAACGATGTTATATCGAATTTATCGGAAAGGTAAAAGATACTTTGATTTATAAACACGGCTTAAAACATCAATCGAAATTTATAGCACCAAAGAAATTTACTTATAGCCTTCAAAATGATTCTGCCGACTACTATGCCAGTCAAATCAGAATGAAAGAAGGGGCATATACTTTCGATTTCTGCAAACAGGGAAAAATGATGTCACGCATTTCTTTAAATATTGGTGGTATGCACAATGTAGAAAACTGTGTGGCTGCCATGGCTGTTTGTGATCAAATGGGATTGGATATGGATCAGGTGTCACTGGCAGTAGCAGCTTTTAATGGCGTAAATCGTCGATTTGAGTATGTGGTTAAAAATGATCAACATATTTGTATTGATGATTATGCCCATCATCCCGAAGAGCTGACCATGTTACTCAAAAGTGCAAGGGCTTTGTTTCAGGACAAAAAATTGCAGGTCATTTTTCAACCGCACTTGTATTCTCGTACCCGGGATCTGGCCGAAGGATTTGCAGAAAGTTTAGATCTGGCCGATGAAGTGATTTTGCTGGATATATATCCCGCCAGAGAATTACCTATTGAAGGGGTGAGCAGTGAGATGATCAAAGCCGGGATGAGTATGGCTACTGTGATTATTTTGAGTAAGGAAGGAGCTTTGCATTGGGTTGATGCCGCCAAGCCTGAATTATTGGTGATAGCAGGAGCAGGGGATATCGATCAGTTAGTTCCTGAAATTAAAAAAATCCTGAGCGAATCATGAAAAAACGAATTCAAAACATATTGATTCAATTGCTAATGATGCTGACCGTGCCACTCTTGGCAGGGGCATTTATTTTTGCGTCTAAAGAAGATCGCAAAAACGCATGCGGTTCAATATTGATTGAATTTATTAATCCTCAATTGAGTTTTGTCAATCAACAGGATATTCAAAAAGTGATTGCTGCAGAGGGTATTGTTTCCGAAAAAACCCCATTGCATCAACTGAATCTAAAACAGCTTGAAAAGCGTATGGAAGAAAATAAGTGGATACAATCTGCTGAAATCTTTTTAACCGCTAACCGACAAATGCGTATCCGATTGGTCCAAAAAACACCCGTAGTTCGCTTGCAGCAGGCCGATAGCAGTGACTATGCCTATTATCTCGATTCACAGGGTAATACCATCGAATGGAGTGAACAATACTCACCGCGATTACCGGTCGCTTCGGTTCCGGCTCTTGGATACGGTCAGGAGGATTATAAACTCAAAACTTCATTGGTGCAACTGGCTCAATTTATTCAAACCGATAGTTTTTGGAATGCAGCTATTGCCCAGATTGTGGTGAATAATCAGTATGAAATTCAACTCATTCCGATCATGGGTAAACAACTCATTCAATTAGGGGATACCCGTGATTTGCAGGATAAGATGAATCGTTTATTAAGATTTTATCAGGAAGGGGTTCATAAGTTTCCCTGGGATAAATATGATGAACTCGATTTGCGTTTCAGTAAACAAATTGTTTGCCGAAATAACCGCGGTGAAATTCTCGCAGAGGATCCATATGATGATAAGAGTAAAATGATTATTCGAAAATTGGACGCCACATCAAAACAACAAGCACCGGTTTCCAATCCGGGTAAAAGCAAAAAAATCAACAACGAGGAAAAAAAAGGAACCTCTTCTAAAAAGAATCTTGCAGCAAATCCAACGTCGAAAAAAAATAATGAACAAAAATCCACTCAAATAAAACCCAACAGTATAAAACAATAAGATCATGAAAAACGAACAACCCGTTATTGTCGGACTTGATATTGGTACAACCAAAATTGCTGCCATTGCCGGGCGCAAAAATAAATATGGCAAATTGGAAATTGTCGGTTTCGGAAAGGCCGATAGCAGTGGCGTTAACCACGGTATGGTTTTGAATATTGAAGAGTGTATTCGATCTATCAATATTGCCCTTGAAAATTGTATGGCCAGCAATCCCAATCTTACCATCAAAGAAGTATACGTTGGCATTGCCGGTCAGCACATTCAAAGTTTACAAACCAAAGGTGATCGTGTACTGAATAATGTAGAGGATGAAATCCGAAAAGAAGATATTGACAGTTTGATTAAAGATCAGTATAAAACTTTTATTCCAAGTGGAGATCAAATTATTGATATTATCCCACAGGACTTTACGGTTGATAGTCGGGGAGGATTTACCTTACAACAAGTGATTGGCATGAATGGAATAAAAATTGGCGCCAACTTTCATATTGTGACAGGCGATAAACAAGCCATCCGCAATATTCATCGTTGTGTCACCCGATCTGGTTTGAGCACGAAGGATTTGGTTTTACAACCTCTCGCCTCTGCGGCGGCAGTGATGTGCCCTGAAGACCTTGAAGCGGGTGTTGCCATAGTAGATATAGGTGGCGGTACTACAGACCTGGCCATTTTTCACGAAGGTATGCTCAAACATACTGCAGTGATTCCAATAGCAGGAGTTAATATCACCAACGATATTCGTCAGGGTTTGGGTGTATTGCGCAGTCAGGCTGAACAGATGAAAGTACAATTCGGAATGGCCTTGGCAGAAGAAGCGAAGTCGAATGCATTTATCACGATTCCCGGATTAAAAGGTCAACAACCTAAAGAAATTTCTTCGAAAAATCTGGCCAATATCATTCAGTGCCGTATGGAGGAAATATTGGAGTATGTGATGTATCATATCAAACAAGTGGATTTGCAGGATAAACTTTTTGGGGGCATCATCCTGACGGGAGGTGGTGGCCAATTAAAATATTTACCACAACTTACAGAATTTGTGACCGGTATGTCAGCTCGTTTAGGATTGCCCAACGAGCATCTTGCAACAGGCCATGTAACTGAACTCATGAAACCCATGTACGCGACTTGTATCGGATTAATTTTAAGAGGTTATGATGATTATGAGCAGGATAGAATCCGATTTATTTCGAACAACAGTGATGATAGTCTGGATCCCGTTGCGGAAGGAGAACTCAATGGCACATTTGTTGCTATGGCCACAAACTATGAACCCAGTGTGGAAGAACTACTGAGTCAGGAATTTCCCGGTCATATTTTTTCAGTGGATAACAATACTGAAAAAACCATTCAAACAACGGAGCCCGCCGATCAAACAATAACCCAAGTTGTGGCTGTGAATGAACAAGCTGATTTGTTTTCGCAACCGGAGGCTGATACGGCTGAATTAAAAGCGATCAATGAAGTTAAAAATAAAAGCCGAGGCAAACTGATCAAAGAAATTTTCGGAACAGTGAAAGGGAAGATCATGCATTGGTTTGAAGATGTTGACGACCAACCCCTTGATTAAAATAAACCCAATTTAAAACCATAAACCCATAAATTCAAAATTATGATTCAGTTCGAATTACCACAAAACAATTCATCCATTATTAAAGTGATTGGAGTAGGCGGTGGCGGAGGCAATGCCGTCAATTACATGTACAACCTTGGTCTGGAGGGTGTCGATTTTATTGTCTGTAATACCGACCAGAAAGCCTTGCAAAATAGCAGTGTGCCTACACGTATTCAGTTGGGCCCTTCACTGACCCAAGGACTGGGTGCAGGCGCCAATCCGGAAATCGGACAAAAAGCCTGTCACGAAAGCATTGAAGAAATTAAAAAATTATTGGAAAGCAATACCAAAATGGTATTTGTTACTGCCGGCATGGGCGGTGGTACCGGTACCGGTGGTGCGCCCGTGGTTGCAAAAATCGCTAAAGAATTGGGCATACTCACAGTGGGTATTGTTACAACCCCGTTTAGCTATGAAGGAAGCAAACGTCGTCGTCAGGCTGAAGAGGGAATCAACCGCATGCGCGAACATGTTGATACCATTCTGGTCATTTCAAATGATAAGTTACGTCATCTGTTTGGAAATATCCCTACTTCTCAGGCTTTCTGTAAAGCCGATGATATTTTGGCAACGGCCACAAAATGTATTACCGATGTGATTAACTCCCAGGGGCATATCGTTGTGGATTTCGCCGATGTGAGTACCGTGATGCGTGATGGGGGCGTAGCGATTCTTGGTAGTGCAATAGCCAGCGGAGAGAAGAGAGCATATGAAGCAGTCGAAAAAGCCATCAATTCACCTTTACTCAACGATGACAATATTCGCGGTGCCAAATGGGTATTGCTCAATATCAATTCCGCCAGAGGTGTTTACGAACATACCTTAGATGAAGTGGAAATGATTCAGGCTTATGTTCAAGAGCAAGCTGGTGAGGAATGTGATGTGATTTTTGGTACAGGTTTTGATGATAATCTCGGCGAAAATATCAGTGTAACTGTGATCGCAACCGGCTTTCAATATAATCAATTGGCATCCGCTTACTCTGCAGAAAAAAAGACGCCAATCATGGATAGCATTAAGGAAGTTTACACACTTCAAATAGAAACACCCACTGAGACGGCAGTACAGATTGAGGTAAATGATGATACTCATTTACCAACAGCAGTGTTGCATGCAACAGAAACCCCGGTCGATCCGATGGCGCCGGTGATGTTTGAAATAGAACCACCTGCTATTCCCGCCCGTTTGGCAATTGGCTTGGGTTTACTACAAACGATGCGCGTGAATTATGTGGCCGATGTCAAAACATCGGTGCATGAAGAGCCTCGCATTGTGATGGAATTACAAGGAGAGCCTGAACCTGTTGTTGAGCAACCAACTCCGAACACCGAACAACCTCTTGTGGTGGAATTTGAAATGAGTGTGGAAAGCAATCAAAGCTCTTCTGCTTCCATTCAGGAGGAGTTAAATCAAATTTTTTCTGCACCTATCGAAATGGTCGAAAAAACAGAGGAAGAGATGAAAGATGAGTTTGTTACCATCAAGGGAATTACGCTGAATCGACGTAAGGGAAACCGCATGCTGACTGATATGGAGCTCGAAGATCAGGCAAATTTTGAAATTCAAAAAAGCGCATTCGACGATCGTGCTGCGAAATTACGCTCCATGAGTTTTAATGTATATCGGGTAGATATCGACAACGAACAATCAAATGTTCCGGC
>DAIRSC010000146.1:0-6153 GCA_036804585.1 Chitinophagaceae bacterium | reverse complement strand
GAAGAAGAATCCGCCAAAAAATAGTATTTATAAAACTTTTTTATATATTTGTAACACTTTAATTCCAAAACACTGAAAATGCTTGAAATCGACCATTTTTATATTTTTGAGGATTAAAAACCAAAATTCTCCGGAAGAGGAATCCAAGGAAAAAAACAAAAAAATGAGCAGATATTTCATCGGAATGATGTTGTTATTGACAACAATAGGTGCCCGGGCACAATATGATTATTCGCCAAATGGCCGAAATGATGCCCCTGTTTTAGGAATGCAATGGGGGATAGTCGGTGGCGGATTTACTGCCATGCTGACAAATCGCGACGATATTGATGCGGATGAAAGACTCAATATTGAAATGATGAACTTTAGTTATGGTGGCGGTATTGAAGGTGTATACTGGTTTCAACGGAACGTCGGATTTGGTGGACAAATGCTTTATTGGCAAGGTGGTAGTAAATACTCCGGATTCGATTCTTTGTCCGGATTTAATCTTGATGCAAAAACCACGATGACCTATGCGAAAATTCCATTGATGTTTTATTTCAAATCATACAATCGTTATCACCCAAATCGCAGAACCCGCTTCACGGCTCAGTTTGGCCCTTATGTATCGATGCTTTTGAATTATAAAGATGATGTGACTTTAACCTACAAAGATGATCCAAGCATAAAAAACAATTATAATTTCTCCAGGAGTAAGTATGTCACCAAAGACTTAACGGGTACCCTAAATGGTGAATTGTACAATCCTTTTGAATTGGGTTTTGTTTTTGGAATAGGCGCTGAATTGCGTTTATGGCGTAATACCGTTGTCGCTTTAAACCTCCGCACGGATGTGGGTATTTCTGATGTAGAAAACAAAAAAATCTTGACCCTCGATTATAGCAATGGTATCCGTGACACAAACTTTGCATTTTATTCCCGTAATTATGCGAAATTTAATGCACCCAACGCACAGGATGTCACCGAAGGTTGGGAACCTAACAGACCAGCAACAAAAAACTTTTCTATAGGCGCTTTCATTTCTATCCGTAAATATATGGGCGACTATCGTTAATTAACTTTTATTATCCAATTAAGCACAGACCGGTTTAAGCCATGCAATTACCCTCGAAAATTAAATCAATCCTTTTTCTGATGTCCTTTATGCCTCTTCTTTTGAAAGCACAAAATGAAGGGCGTTTTGGAATATATTCAGGCGTGAGTTATACCACACTAATGAATGCCGATGATGATGCTTACGGGGATTATCTGCCCACTTACAAGCCAACAACAGGCTTATCTGCAGCATATCATTTTACCTTATTCAAAAAGTTGCCATTGGGTTTTTCTTTCCAAGCTGAAAATGCCCGCGCCGGACAAAATTATCGGGGAAACTATGCAGATAGTACCAGTTATTATGCCTATACCCGTATAAACTATTACCGAATTGGTTTAGCATTTCATGTAGGAACCAATCCTCGTCGTCAGGTGGCTCTTTCCCTCTCCAGCGGGGTAAACTTTGGGTTTCTGGCCAGTTATCAGGATCGTTACGAACTAATTCGATATAATAACGATCGTTATATTCTGGATATTAAAAATAACAATGTCAATGTTTACGATAAAGTGGAAAAGACCGGGTCATTAAGGGCACCTTATTACAATAATATGGATATGCTTTCCTTTACAACCCTTGGATTGGATTTTTTACTGTCTCCAAAACTGGTATTTGGGTTTCATGGTCGGTTCGATTATGGCTTCAAACCTGTTGAAACCAATAATGACAACGCTATCAATCTGAACACCAATCCTGCTCAAGTGATTAACTATCAACCTAACCGGCTTCAGTATAAGTATCGTGGACCATATTCTGATAAACCAATTCGTTCTGAAACAACCAATATGGCCTTCGGTGTTTTTTTATCATTGAAATACAGAATGTATAACAAAGAGAAAATAGAATTCTGGTATAAGGAGAAAAATTTCTAATTCTCTTTCTGACTACCTCATTATTATTCCTGATTTTGACCTAACTTCAGACAATTAGGTATGAGTAGGTTTATTTTACTAGCTTTATTATTTTTTGTTCAAAGAGCAAATGCCCAAATGAAGGTATTTGAAGTTGGACAATACGGAATCAGTCCACAACAAGATGCTTTCGCTAATACTAAGGCATTGAAACAACTGCTTGCTCAAATTAATCAAACCGGCGGTAAAATTATTTTTCCTGCAGGAAGATTTTTGTTTCAATTTGATTCTTTACATCAATTTTTTTTGATCAAACCTTTGGGTGCTGTCAAAATTGAATTGGAAGGAGCAGGATCAAAAACAACTCTGGTAATGGATATCGAAGAGGCTAACAAGACCTATACCTTTTTTAAATGCAGAACGGGAAAAAATGATCCTTCTTGGTATTTTGAAGTGAAAGATTTACAAATAGAAGGGCCAAGGAGATACGGAAAACGAGGGGAGAAAAATCCACGAACCACTGCGATTTTAATCGAAAATGGAGAAGGTGAATTGGTGTTAGAAAACGTTACGGTGAAGGGCTGCTGCTTTACAGGTATATTGGGAACTGGTGCCGGTAAACAAACGATTAAAATTGAAAATTGTACCATCGAGCAAAGTAGCAATATTGGTGCAGGGCTTTTTGGAACAGGTTTTGAAAAACATTTTATTTGTCGGAATACGAAATTTCTTCGGAATGGGATTCCTACCGAAAAAACCCTGCGTGGAAAAGCTTATGGGGCTTCTATTTATTGTCATCCGAATATCAATATTCATATCAAAGGATGTAGCTTTTTTAACAATGGTCGAAATGCGATTCAATTAGCCAGCGGTACCGCTTTGTATAATCAGAAATTTGATGCCGAAAAAAAGTTGGCAACCCAATATCAAATTTTTGAACAAAATTATTTTGACAGTACCTGCCATGATGGAATACAGCTAGGTTTTTATTTCCCCAAAGCCATCATTTCCGGTAATCGCTTCTTTAATCGGGTTAGCGCTATTCAGGGCTTGGCAGGTTCCTTGATTGAATCGAATTATTTTGGAAGACCTGTCGTCAAAGCTATTGAGTACAAAATGGATTTTAAAGCCAACGAAGAAGACAGCATTCAGGTGATTATTCGAAAAAATCGTTTTGAATCCAAAGGTGGTTTATTTGCCGAAAATAGTAAGCGCGAAAAAAAGGTGTTCATATTCGAATCAAACAACAATTTATATAAAGTTAATAGTACCGCATTTTCAATTGGTACAGCATATGTAGGTGATACGTCAATGATTTATCTGCACTCTGTGTCGGATACATTCTTTACAACCATTCATGGGAATATCAGCATAGCATTTAATAATAAAGCCCTCATTGATTCACCGGTGGTTTATGGCAAATCAAAATTTTTGGTCGTGCCTAAAGAGGCGAGGGGTGCAGAAACAAAAGTGAATGCCATGTTGCTAAAATCTGATGCCAGAAAAAATCAAACTTTTTTTGCGCCAAATCCCAAATATGCTGATGCTAATGCCCGCATCGAATTTAGAAATACTCGATACGCTAAACAAAATGCACGATCCAGTTTTGCAGTCATGGATACCACCCTAAATTGGAAAATTTTTATGAGTGATGCCATTTGTCCTAAAACTGTTCAAACCAATGAACGTATTGGAGATTTGCTGGGATTTGAATACAATAACTATCATTTAAAAGGAAAGGGTGGAATACGGTTTATTTATTTGTATAACGATGATCAGGTGGGTAAAGAAGATGACTGGAAAAGAGTTCTGGCCGGTCAAATTAAATTCTTTGCCATGGACGGTTTTCAGCTTCAGCCCGGTGGAAATATCCGTATTCAAGAAAGTCAATTTGTTCCGGCAGGTTCCAGTGTTTTACTTGAATGGAATAGAAAGTTTAAACAGTGGATAGTCGTGGGCATTAATCAATAGGTGTCTACCAAGCTTGCAGAATTTATCGTTTTACGAAAAGTATATTTCAGGTGAAATGGCCTACTTTCGTAATATGTGGCAAAGAATATGTAAGCTATTTATAGTAGGTATCCTGGTGTTAGGATGGGGGCAAAAATCCATGGCTCAGGCAACGGCATTATCCGAAAATTTTAATGCTTGTTTTACTTCATTCCCGGCTGGCTGGCAACAATACAGTGTGACTGGCTCTGATGTATGGGAATGCACAGCGAGTGGTTATACAGGAAGAGCCGTTTTTATGAATGGATACAGCAGTGGGTCAAATAATACCAATGAGGATTGGTTAATTTCTCCTCAATTGAATTTTTCCAATTACTCCATGCCCATGCTTTCTTTTTGGAGTCGCACTAAATTTGCAGGCTCTTTTATTCAATTATGGGTATCCAATAATTATAATGGTTCAGGTAATCCAAACACTGCGAGTTGGACCCCAATACCGGTGACATTACCAACGGCCAATTCTGATGTATGGTTTTTTTCGAACCAAATCAATTTGACTGCCTTCAAATCTTCACCATTGCATATTGCTTTTAAGTATATCAGTTCAACCACGGCTGCTGCGAACTGGCGATTGGATGATATCATGGTGAATGAAGGGGCACTGATTATTCCGAAAAAATTTGTCAATGCCGGGCAATGTGCTGCTAATTTTCAATCAGATCCCGGTCAGTTTCAGTTTACAATGAATAACCTAAGTGGTACGCTGGATTTACTTGCTGTGAGCCCATTTGAATTGTCCAAAGACGGGAATATATTTTCCAATCAACTATCTTACAACAGCAGCGTTTCAGGGATTGCGCAAACAGTTTACGTTCGGGTGTCGCCTTGGCTTGCTGATAAAATCTTTCGCAATCCCATTTCCTTTATTTACAACGGGAATACCCTGAATCAAACAGTGGATGCCCTGGGTACTTCCTTGCCGGATGGAAAAACACTCCGTGTGGTGAATTGGAATATGCGATGGTTTGGTGATCCAATGAATTGCAATTGTGATACTAGTTTATCCCGTCAACAGGCAAGCATTATTTTAAAAGACCTGCAAGCGGATATTTATTGTTTGCAGGAAATTGTGAGTATCTCCCAACTCAATGCGGTTCGGCAAGCACTCGGAACTCAATATCAGTTATTTGTATCCCCTTTTGGAAGTGGTGCGACTTCAACTTCCAGCGGTAATTATCCGGGAGCGCAAAAGCTGGCATATTTAATCAATACTCAAAAGGTGATTCATGTCGGAGATTTTGGTTTAACCGCTTCACAATATCCGGGTGATACTTCTGCATATGCCTGTTTTGCTTCCTGACGTTATCCCTACGTTTTAAAAGCTGCATTAAAACAAAATTCAGGACCTGCTGATACCTTAATCGTTATTAATATTCATGCCAAAGCAGGATCAACAAACAGTGATTATAATCGTCGTGTTTGTGCCTCACAATGGATGGCGGATAGTTTAAATGCACTATTTCCCATGCAGAAGAAGTTAATAGTTGGCGATTTCAACGATTATCTGGAAGGGAGTAGTGTGGCCGGACAAAGTACATCTCCATTTCAGAATTTATTCAATGCAGGATATGTTGGTGTCACATTGCCATCTGTTTATCCCGGACAAACAACTTACATCGGTTCACCGGGTCATCTGATTGACAATGTTGTTTTCAGTCAAAACATCTCAGGTTTTTTTCCGGACAGTGCTTGTTTTATTTTTAGTGAAGCACCTCGTTATATTTCCGATTATGAGGCTACCACCAGTGATCATTTGCCGGTTATGTCCTATTATAAATTCAACAACCCATTATCCGTATCTGAACATACAAACTTAGAGGGTATTCAATTGGTGAATCCTTCAAAAGGGCTATTAAAACTATATTTTAATCAGTCAAGTTCCGACTGGAGTTTGAAGATTTATGATTTATGTGGTAAGCTGTTACATCAAAGCAATCAAAAGCCCACGGTATCCGGATTTGAACTTTTTTTAACAAATATTCAACCAGGAATGTATATCGTACAGGTACTAACCAAATCAGGAATTTGGCAGCAGAAGTGGTTGAACCTGGAATAAAATTTGGTACTGAAAGTTACCATTAAAGCATACAAGAAGGAATGTCCATCGGGCAATCACGATTATTTAGGGTTTGCTGATTATCTCATAGGCGCTTCAAATTCAAGGAAGCGTTCGAGGGGTAGTACTGTGGTACAGCC
>DAIRSC010000145.1:0-6169 GCA_036804585.1 Chitinophagaceae bacterium | reverse complement strand
TCGAACGCTTCCTTGAATTTGAAGCGCCTATGAGATAATCAGCAAGCCCTATATATTTCGTTTTGGTATAACAAAATCGAATACTTCGGCTAATTGGCCTCAGTATGATTTTCTAATACCGAAGTGATATCTGTAATAGGCCAATGTACTTGATCTAAACAGCTATCATATCGGTATTTGCTCTCGTCCTGAAGACGAGATATGAATTGGTCTGTCTACCAATTCACATTAGCATAATTCGGGGTTATCGAGCAAATCCTTTACGGCTTTCGTTTACAGTAGCTTTGTGCCTTGCTACTGCAAATACCCGGTCAATCGATGGTTTCATCAAAATATCATCAGTAAATACTCTTAACCAAATCTTAGACACTACTATGAAAAAAAGCCCTGCATTTCGACAGGGCTCTTCATAGAATTAATCTTGAAAATATTTTAGAATCGAGGACAAGCAAAGTTATAAGTACGAGTTTCATTACGAATGATACATCCATTATAAATCAATGAAACTTCCAAGGCTCCGTTTCCTTTGGTAGCAGGTGTAAAACCACTGAGGTTCACATCATAGCTCACGCCTAATTTGGCTTTTGCCCATTCAAAACCAATATAAGGTGCAATGGCATCGCCATAACGATACCAGGCACCCAAATAAAATACCGAATTTGCCACATCATCCTCATGATTTGGGTTCATGATAAAACCAGCTGCAGCGCCTAATAATAACTCATTGGCTTTACCTTGTTGCTGATACATACCACTTGCAAACAGCATCATATTTTCATTCATCTGCAAAGAACCACCCAAAGAGGCCGTTACACGTGAATTGATTTTATGATTACCATTTAAAAATGTTTCTACGGGTTGAGTAATATGATAGTATGATAATCCGGCATACATATTTGCTCTTTCGCTTAAATATCCTGAATACATAATACCGGCATTAAAATCAGGATAAGTCAAATCAGCATTACCAAAGTTTTCACCACTCGCATAAGGGGTTCCGCCTGTTGCCGGATCGTATTGGCTTTCAAATTTCAACTTATTAAAGTCGATACTTTTTTGGGTTAAAAAACCTTGTACACCAATGGAAAGGTTTTGAGGTCGTTCTTCATCACTGCTTAAACGTTTGTGATAAGCGATAGACAATCCGGTGGTAACATTCTGCAAAGCCCCTGTACCGGATTTATCATACAATCCTAAAACACCAATTCCCAAAGCGTCTCCATTCAGTTTGTCTTTTAAAGTGGCAATATCAAATGAAAGGGTTCCTGTGATGTATGGCGTTGAATTCACACTACCCCACTGTGAACGATAATTTCCCGAAACACGCCAATCACAATTTACCAAACCCGTATTTGCAGGATTTAGGGTGAGTGGTGAAGTAAAATATTGGGTAAAATGGACGTCCTGCGCATTTGCTCCCAAGGCAAGCATGGCACTAAGTGTTATGAATAATTTTCTCATATACAATATGTTTGTTTTGCTGTAGCTATAAAATTGTTGTTAAAGGTAATAGCTTTTTCTTAATTAAAAAAGACGACACTCAAAAAAGACGAAAAAATGGCATATGTCGTTGGTTAGTCCACAAAACGTAGATCTGTTTCCATCACATGCCCGCATTTTTTGCAGGTTCTGAGGTCTTCAGATTGGTAATAATGCTTAAAATGAGGCAAAAAATCATTTTCGATATTTTTTAGCCCGAAATAAGTTTCATGCAGTTTATGATTACATGACTCACAAAACCATAATAAACCGTCTTTAAACCCTTTTCCTTCGCGAACCCTCTCCACAACCAAGCCAATTGAACCTTCGCTCCGGACCGGTGAATGGGGAATTCCGGCAGGTAGAAGAAACATATCCCCAGGTCCTAATGAAACGGACACCTTTTGCCCGTTTTGCTGGGTGTTCACAGTAATATTTCCCTCCAATTGATAAAACCACTCTTCAGTTTCATTATAATGATAATCTTTTCGTGCATTCGGACCAGCTACGATCATCACAATAAAATCCGTTCCTTCAGGGTACAAATTTTTATTGGCTACTGGTGGTTTGAGGAGATGACGATTTTCATCAATCCATTTTTGCAAATTAAACGGGGCTCTGATTTCCATGTGGTTCTTTTTTTATAAATCATTGCGACGAAGCGCATTTTTTGTTTTAAGTAATATCGTTTTTAGTTTTAACAGCGTCTAAGTACTCGTACCGAACAATTTTACTGACTACTAATGTCTATAGCGCCATTTACCACTTCACAACACGAATCGTCCTTTGAACCAATTACCGTTGTAATCGGATTAAAGGTAAGTTTGAGTCAGCAAAATTCAAAACAAATTGTGCACTTGCTATAAAATGTGTCCCCTCTTGAATAAATCCTTAAGGTACCTGAATTCAATTCTGCATTCAAGAATGATAAAAATCACATCGTTATAACAACGCGGATTTGATTAATACCTACCTTTGAATAGCAAATTAATTAACATGATTCGTTTCATATTTGGATTGGCTTTGGCATATTTTGTATTACGAATTGTTCGTTTGGTTATCGATCCAATTTTTGACAAAAAAGCGCCGCCGGTTAATCCAAATTCTTCAACCCCAAATAATGCCGCAAAGAAATCGAAAATCGGAGAATATGTGGATTATGAAGAGGTTCGATAACCTAAAAAATGTGTACCCTGAAAAATTAGGACTTAAGCCCTGGGTTTAAAAATATCCTTTTCCATGGTCATTCCATCGGTAAGATGTATGGTCCGGATTCCCAATTTTTGAGCACTTTGGATGTGTTGCAAACTATCGTCGAGGAATAATGTCTCTTCGGGTTTCAAATGATTATCGTGGAGGATTTTTTGAAAAATAGCCGGATCAGGTTTGCGTAAACCCACTCGATGTGATAAATAAACCTTATCAAAGAATACTGCCAAACTGGGGTATCCGCATGTTTGTCGTAAAATTTGATTAAAGGCTTTTTCATGAATTTCGTTAGTATTGCTGCACAAAAAAGTATTAAAATGTAATTGCAATTGCTGCAGAATCTGTAATCTTCGAAGCGGAAAATCCAATAATATACTATTCCAAGCATCGATCAATTGTATTTCACTAACTGCTATTCCTGATAGCTCTTTTAAGCCGGCAATAAATTCTGCTTCACCAAATTTCCCCGTTTCCAGAGCATCAAACAACTCCGTCTGTTCGGCCTGTGTGTAAATTTTGGCTGCATCCCGAATCCCCAATTTCTCAAAAGCATGAATAGGTCTCTGGTAATCAATATTTAATATCACTCCACCCAAATCAAAAATTATATTCCGGATTCCTTCTATCATAAAATTATTTATCTGCAAAATAAAAAGCAGGACCTAATCCTGCTTTGAATCTCATCTTGAATCTTATTATCTCAAATCAACCACTTCCACATTTGGAAATTTCTTGGCATTAAACACAAACATATTATCGTTTAATACCGGGTTTGGTGTGTAACCGCTTACTGTATAAGTGTAAACATTTCCATTTTTTTCATACATCTTACCGCCGGCTACCACACTTTGGGCTTTATCAATCATTAATTCAACCTTGGTAAACTGTTTGCTGCGGTTTGTTGGGGTAAGTACGATCACATCTACTTTTTTACTTCCAACAGTTTGCTCACCTAAGTATGTATAAGAATACTCTCTGTCGTAGAAATTAGTAAACAATTTAGAAGGAGTGAACGTATTTTCGTTTGGATCAAAACTGGAAACCTGAACTTCATTACTTTCTTTCATGTAAGTCCAGACGGTTTTATTATCACAATAAATTTCCTGGCCGGAAAGTGTTACATAATATTTGTCCCCTTTCATATACACAACCCCTTTTTTGACTTGCGTTTTGGCATTTTTAGCCCCTGTAATGGTGATTGAAAAATTGGCTTTTAATGATTTCAGGGTTTTTACTTTTTTGCTGACGTTGTCCAAAATAGATTTTGCCTTTGGATCGCCTTGTGCGAATAATAGAATACAGATAAATGTAAAAAGGATGGTTGTTGTGAATAATCGCATTTTATTTATTTGTGAGCCATAGACCCTGATGAATTTGCAAAGATTAAAAAGTATTTGCAAATAGCTTGTGAAGCGCCCAAATTCTTTGATGGCATTTTGGAATCTTTGATGAAAAAATATTACTGTAATCCAAGACTTTCAGGATCTGCTCAATTTTATTTACCAATCAAATAATACGCACAAGTCGTCCAGAAATTGCGAAAAAATGGAATTAATCCCAATATATAGAACTGTTTGCGAGGTTTTAAGCCGAATTTAAATCGATAAATGGGGTTGATGAGAAACCACTGCTGCTCAATAATCCGAAAACCACTTTGTTTACAAATCCGCTCAAATCTCTCAATGCTGATTCCGGTTTGTTTAACATCTATCAGCGAATCTATGGCATGTTGACCTTCTCCACCCCACTTTAAAATGGCCACATACCACGACATAGGCAATAAATGATACCAGTGTAATTTAGATGTCCATTTTCCTTTGGCAATTTGCTGATGTCCTCCAAATGGCATATACCATGGCGGAAATCCAAAAAATATTTGCCCTCCGGGCCGAAGCAAGGTACCTAAGAAAGGAATAAAGGTCTCTTGCCCGTGAATGTGTTCAATAACATCTTTTAAAATAATCAAATCAAAATAACCCGTGTACTGATCGGTAAATGATTTTTCAAGGATATTTTGATTCAAAAAAACCATTTTTCCGGTACTTATTTCGCTGGATAGAAAGTCCTCCGCCAAATCCAACCGGGGTTGATCGAGATCCACGCCTAAGGTAACAAGTCCTCGGTCAAAAAATGGTTTTAACACTCCTCCTTCGCCACAGCCTACTTCCAGCACACGCATTCCAGGGGCTAACTTCAGCTTCTGTTCAATGAATGGAATGACGTAATCACGGGCGTTTTCTACCTGCTGATTAAATCTCATCCGATGGTTACTGTGATGTTCAAAGGCCATTTTTATCTTTATTTTCTGCTTCTTGAATTTGCTGTAACTCGTCAATTTGCGTTTGAATCGATTGGTCATGAATCAATTCAAACAGCATGAGCATAAACTTTTCTTTCAATTGGTTTTTAAGCCCCCAATGCGTGCGACTTTCAATGATTTCCTGCCAACGTTCTTTTTGGAAAATCGGCATATTGTGTTTCATTTTTACATGGGCTAATTGGCGTACGAGTTCCATCCTCTTTCCAACGATATCCACAACCTCTGCATCCATGGTATCAATCACCTGTCGGATTTGTTCGATTTCCAAAGAATCAAATTTTCCGGCTCTTCTCAATGTCAATCCATCCAATAACTGTCCCAATTGTAAAGGAGTGATTTGCTGGGCTGAGTCGCTGAGGGCTTGATCGGGGTGGGGATGTGTTTCAATCATCAAACCATCAAAATCTAAATCCATGGCACGTTGTGCAATCTCGGTCAATAAATTTCTTTTTCCACTGATATGGCTGATATCACAAAAAATAGGTAATTTCGGATACCGTCGGTGTAATTCAATCGGCAAGGCCCACATGGGTTTATTACGATACACCGAAGTTGGGTCATAAGCTGAAAAACCTCGGTGAATGGCCGCAAATTGTGTAAGACCGGCTCCAATCATTCTTTCAACGGCCCCACTCCAAAGTTCAATATCCGGATTCACCGGATTTTTTACCAAAACTGCCATCTCACTGCCCTTCAGGGCATCAGCAATTTCCTGAACAATTAATGGATTCAAGCTTGTTCTGGCGCCGATCCAAATGGCATATATTTGCAATTTCAGGGCGAGTTCTGCCTGTTCGCTCGAGGCAACTTCTATACAAATCGGTTTGCCACTGATCTCCTTGACCTGTTTTAACCAAGGCAAAGCCATTTCGCCACGCCCTTCAAAATGACCCGGTCGGGACCTGGGCTTCCAAATGCCCGCACGAATCATATTCACCGGCATCTCCCGAAATGCATGTGCGATTTCTATCATTTGAGATTCACTTTCTGCACTACAGGGGCCTGCAATCAGAAAGGGCTTGTTTGACTGAAAAATATTCAGATTGGTACAGTTTTATGAAATCCCCTACGTGGAAATAAGAAATGAATTAAAAAGCAACGGAGTTACTTTGCTTGATTATATACCCAATAATGCTTATTACGCATCCATCGACAAAAACA
>DAIRSC010000144.1:0-6332 GCA_036804585.1 Chitinophagaceae bacterium | reverse complement strand
AAATTTGAAGCCAAATGACTTAGCCAATTATTTTTGATCGTTTTGCAACGGTCTCTTATTATGGATTGCGGGGGATAATATCGGTAATACTCTGGGTATTCAAACGTTCTGAATTAAAATCGGAGTTCTGGCAAACCCGGTTACACAGCCATCGTTGGAAGAAATTCATCAGCTAAAAACCAACGAATTTGGGTTGTATATTTCGCAGATAGGCCAAGGGCAGGTCGTTTTGGGGAGTCTGCAGTCTGTGCAGTGGGAAAGCAAAATCAACAGCTTCTGTTCGCTATAGATCCTTCTGATGGCATAAATTATATCGATGCGGTTACTATTCAATTGTCCGGTGTGTCGTATGCCATTTATGCCGATCTAGATGGTGAGGCCAAATCATCCGTCAATACGCCAAGGGTAATGTGAACAAAGTATTTTGGTAAACAGTGAAGCATAACACCAAGTGGTTCTGATTCTTTACTAATAAAGCTCAAAATAGATGGGATACAATTAGAAATAGATTCAACGAACGCATGATGTGCAAAAAACAATATCATCGATAATCTGAATCATGTGACTGGATTTTGCCCATTAAAGTACTTTTTTATGGTATGATTGACTTCAACAGCTCGTTCTATTTGAACAAAATGACCAGTTTGCGGGTAGGTGAAAAGAAATGATTGTTTAATTTCACTGCAAGCTTTACGGGCTATTTCCGAAGTGGAAACAGGATGCAAAAAACGATTCGGAATGAGCATGTCTTCTTCGCCAAAAAAGACCAAAACAGGTTGCCGGATATTTTTTAAGTCATAAAATATTTGATTTTTCAACATTGAGGAAATAGTCATATCCAACATTCTTCGGTAGCTGTTCCGATTATTTTTTTGGATATACTGATTGAGTGTTTCGATGATTTTTTTTGAATCTTCCGAAGTCTGAAAAAAAGAAGCATTGATGGATTGGGCAATATGTAATTCATCCATGTTCAAAAAATTCCCAAAACGAATAGCGCTTTCAAATAGGATTGCTTCTTCAGGGGTGTAATATTCAAAACCAGCGGGCGCGAATAACAATAAATCTTTTACGAGATTTGATGCAGTTAAAGCGCAGCCAATCGCTATTTGTCCACCCATCGAATGGCCTGCGAGAGTTGCTTTTTTAATCTTTAACGCTTGTAGGAATTCCAATACGCAATCCTGATAAAAAGGCATACCATAATTATAATCCCCACGAGATGAAAGGCCA
This sequence comes from Chitinophagaceae bacterium, assembly GCA_036804585.1. Taxonomy (GTDB): domain Bacteria; phylum Bacteroidota; class Bacteroidia; order Chitinophagales; family Chitinophagaceae; genus OLB11. The sequence continues at coordinate 5,099 of DAIRSC010000144.1, read as the reverse complement.
TTTCCCGGTAAATCAATACTGATACATCGAAGGGTTTCACTCAACACAAGGGTATTCCATTGCCATACCATGGAGGCATTCGCAAGGCCATGAATAAATACAATAATTTCTGCATTTTTCGGGCCTTGATCCAAATATGCGATTTCAATATCGCTTTGCAGGCGAGTGTATTTTTGTTCGGGAACTTTCATGTGGGCGACAAACTTAGCTTTTTTTGATTGATATTTCGGATTCATCACAAAACAGGTCACAATCTGGTGCTCATAATGTCTGTTTAAATAGGGCTTGCTGATTATCTCATAGGCGCTTCAAATTTAAGGAAGCGTTCATGGGATAGTCCGCACGTGCGGGACAGCCCTTGGACGATGATGCTAAAGTTGAAGATGCCAGTGAGAAATGAAAATCAAAAAATGAACTGCATATTTATTAAAGCGATTTGATAAATTGCCGTGCATTTATATAAGCACAATTCATACCAAAATGTACTGAAGCCATATGCTTTCAAGTTAAACAGCAGTCTCTAAATATCCGAGCAATTTGTCTTGTTGGTCTTTTGTTTTAATTAACGAGTACACGATTCCGGGCTGCTTAATTTTACGAGACAGAATGACAATTATGAAGTACCTGTTTGTATTTTGCCTAGCATCTATTTTTGATTCACTCCAAGCTCAACAGGTTTTTCCAACCATCAATAGCAATGATCAGGAAGGGCGGGTTCAATTGAATGAAGCATTGGTTGTGGACACCCGGATATTCGCCAATGACACCTTGCGCTATCATTATAATCAAACCAAACATTACGTAAAAATGGTCATGCCCTATGCGAATGCAGCAGTGAAAATGTTCAGCGAAATTGAAACGGCCACCTCCGGAATGAACAAGAGAGCTAAACGTAAATATATTCGCACCAAAGAAGATGAAATTAAAATCAACTTTGAAGATCAGCTTAAAAAATTGAATATCACGCAAGGGCGTTTGCTCATAAAAATCATCAACCGACAACTGCGGAAAAACGCTTATTCAATCGTTAGAGAGTTAAAAAATCCGATTTCAGGGGCATACTATCAGTCATGGGCACGTTTGAATGGCATCGACCTGAGCGAGAATTACAACGCTGAAAAAGAAAGAGATCTAGAGATGATTATGCGAAGTTTAGGTTACTAATTAATCACCTTTAAATCCTTATCACGTTTGCCTAACACCACAGCGCCAACCATGGCACTGAGAAAAAGTACTGAGGCAATTTCAAATGGAAATACATAATCGGTAAAAAGCACTTTACCCAAATTCTTAATCAGGCCGATATCTGTTGATTGAGTGAGGTCGATATTTTTACCTTCTAAACCGGTTAATGTAGTTTTTAAAGCCGCAACTAAAACCAATAATAATACCCCGCCGGATATCACTCCAGCAAATTGAACCAGAAAATTCTTTTGTGGTTCGGTGTCTGAATTAAGGTTCATTAACATGATCACAAATAAAAAGAGTACCATGATGGCGCCGGCATAAACGATGATGTTCACGATGGCTAAAAATTGGGCGTTCATCAATACATAGTGCGCGGAAATGCAGAAAAAAGTAAGAATCAGAAAAAGTACACTATTAATTGGATTTCGACTCATGATTACACCGACGGCTAATCCTAATGTCAGAATGCTTAATGTCCAGAAAATGATTTGTTGAATATCCATGTGGGTAAATCGGTTGTTTATTGGGCTTTTTGTGGAATCAGTAAGTCTTCTTTTTTGTAGATAAATCCTTTGCGCTGATAATTGGCCGGCGCAAATGTCTGGGTTAAATAAATGGCATCCTTTGGACAAGCCTCTTCGCAAAGACCACAAAAAATACAGCGTAGCATATTGATTTCATATTTAGCCGCATATTTTTCCTCCCGATAAAGATGTTCTTCTCCTTTTTGGCGTTCTGCAGATTCCATAGTAATCGCTTCTGCAGGGCAGGATAATGCACAAAGTCCACAAGCTGTGCAACGCTCCCGACCCTGTTCATCACGATTTAAAATATGCAAACCGCGAAAATTTTCACTGAATGGCCGCGTTTCTTCCGGGTAATTGATGGTGGCAGTTTTATGAAACATATGTCCCAAGGTGATTTTCAAACCCTTCATGATACCCGGAAGGTATAAACGCTCCGTAAATGAAAGTGGTCGACGATCAACCTTTTTAGCCCTGTCAGTAATTGTGATAGACATATTTTTATTTACGCTTTAAAATTGAAAACCTAAAATAACAGCACCTGTAACCAACATATTGATTAAAGCCAATGGGATCAGGCTTTTCCATCCTAGATTCATCAACTGATCATATCTGAACCTTGGAATCGTCCATCGAATAAACATGATGAAAAGGATAAACATAACCGCCTTACCAAGCAAAACAGCAATTCCAATTATTGTAAACAATAGAGGAGGAACTGCTTCTTGTACCTGATCCATGAACGGGAAATTATAACCTCCAAAAAATAAAGTGCTCAAAATGATGGAGGTGATAAACATATTGATATACTCGGCAAACAGATAGAAGCCAAGCTTCATCGAACTGAATTCGGTATGATATCCACCAATCAATTCACTTTCACATTCGGAAAGATCAAAAGGTGCGCGGTTCAATTCCGCAAACGAACATACCAGGAAAATGATGAATGCCAATGGTTGTTTAAAAACATTCCAGCTAAAATAATTGCCGTCCCAAAAACCATGTTGTTGTTCAACGATTTCCTTTAAACTTAAAGAACCGGTCATCATAACCAGGGCAATCAAACTAATACCCATCGCTAATTCATAGGAAATGGCCTGTGAGGCAGCACGCAAACCACTTAACAAAGAATATTTATTATTGGAGGCCCATGCCCCAAGCATAATTCCATAAACACCTAAACTCACAACTCCAAATACAAACAGGATACCGATATTGATGTCTGCAACTTGTAAATTGATTAAAATGTTTCCGGCCTGGTCTTTAACATCCGGCCCCCATGGAATAACAGCACTGGTCATCAGGGCTGTCAGCATGGCGAGGGATGGTCCCAGAATAAATAAAAATTTGGATGAAAATGCAGGGATGATTTCTTCTTTCATGAATAACTTCAAACCGTCTGCGAGGGGTTGAAAAAGTCCGAATGGTCCTGCACGATTCGGGCCTCGACGATCCTGCATAATCGCAGCAACTTTACGTTCAGCCCAGGTGCTATACATGGCTATTCCCAGTGATCCGCCCAAAATGACCGAAATAAGGATAACCTTTTCAAGTATCAGGGAAAACGTAATAGCCAGTGCAAACATGTATTCTAAAATTAATTCAACAAAAGTAAGGCAAGCAGGGGAATATTTAGGGTGCTTTGGGGGATATTTTCATCAAAAAAATCAATCCCTAATGGAAGTTAAAATTTAAATCTTTACCGGATTTGTAGAAGCTGAGATGGTATTGATTTGTAGGGCCATTTCTGTATCCTTGTTCGTGATGGCTCCTGCTGAATGGGTGTTGAGTCGCAAACTAACCTGATTATAAACGTTGTGGATGACAGGATGATGGTCTGCTTTTTCAGCTAAAATGCCTACTTGAACAATAAAAGCAAGGGATTCGGAAAAATCTTTAAATAAAAAATGTCGTTCCAATGCCGCATCTCTCAATTTCCAACCCGGAAATTCCGCCATTTGCTGAATTAACTCATCTTCTGTCCAAATATGCATGGCGGATCAATTAAATTTCTCGACTTCCGTCAAATCGTTCTAATTCATTGGCTACCTCAGTTAAAAAACTAGCCCCCAATGAACCATCCACTATCCGATGGTCATAGCTCAAGGATAAATACATCATATGACGGATGGCAATTACATCACCTTGAGGCGTTTCAAGTACCACAGGGCGTTTTTTGATGGCACCCACAGCAAGAATGGCCACCTGGGGTTGATTGATAATCGGTGTGCCCATCAGGCTTCCAAATGTGCCAACATTGGTCAGGGTAAATGTACCTCCCTGCGTATCATCCGGCTTGAGTTTATTGTTTCGGGCATTATTTGCTAATGCATTCACCTCTTTGGTCAGTCCATATAAGTTTTTGGTATCTGCATTTTTAATGACAGGGACAATTAAATTTCCTGAGGGTAAGGCCGCAGCCATACCAATATTTAAGTCCTTTTTTACGATGATTCGATTCCCGTCCAGGCTGCAATTAATCATTGGGTATTTTTTAATGGCATTCACGATGGCTTCAATAAAAACAGGCGTGAAGGTGATTTTTTCGCCGTATTTTTTTTCAAAGGCGTTTTTGACTTTATTGCGCCAGTTAACGATGATCGTTACATCCGCCTCTGTAAAGCTGGTCACATGCGGAGAGGTCGCTTTACTTTTTACCATGTGGTCGGCAATCATTTTACGCATACGATCCATTTCAATGATTTCTGAATTAGAACCGGCGTAAGAATTGGTTACAGCAGCAGCCGGACTTTCAACCGGAACTTGCGTAGGGGCCACTGCAGGCGCATCTGCAGGAGTAGAAACTGCGCCCGATTTTTTAGCAGCAACGTACTGTAAAATATCTTTTTTGGTTACACGGCCTTCGTTTCCGGTTCCTTGCATATTTTCTAATTCCGACATGGCAATGCCTTCAGAAGAAGCAATATTTAGTACGAGGGGGGAGTAAAATTTATTTCCACCACCACTGGCTGTTTGATGAGATGTTATAGGTACAGAAGGTGCTGGTGTTGGGGGCGATGCAGGCATAGGCGTTGGTGCAGGGCTGGGTACATTGGCTTGAGAGGCTCCCACTTGGGCATCAGCGCTAATTCGAGCAATCACTTTACCGACAGCAACAACATCGTTTTCTTTAAATAAAATTTCTGTAATCACTCCTTCAGCAGTGGAAGGAACCTCACTATCTACCTTGTCGGTCGCAATTTCAAGAACGGTTTCATCCATTTTAACATAATCACCCGGCTTCTTGTTCCATTTCAAAATGGTGGCTTCCATGATACTTTCGCCCATTTTGGGCATAACCAAATCAATCGTATACATGCAAAAAATTTAAGTGCGTAAAAATAGCAAACAGAGTTGAATAAACGGTGCTGTCTCTTGAAAAATAAA
>DAIRSC010000143.1:0-6458 GCA_036804585.1 Chitinophagaceae bacterium | reverse complement strand
CCTGTTCAAGCACAGTTTGATGTTTTTTCACCTTTACAAAAATTCGCACAAAGCAGTTTTTGGAATCCTTTATCAAAACCTCAAAAATTCGTATTATTTCCACCGTGAGAATTTTCACAATGGGGATAAAATCACCATTCATTTATCGGAGGAGGTTTCGTTTTTAAATAAGGCGAGTATACGCGAAACCCTGGATCATCTTCCGGAATCTTCAACGGTTATTGTGGATGCCTCTGCCACCAAATACATTGATTTTGATGTGCTGGAATTAATCAAAGAATTCCGGGATATTAAAGCACCTTTGAAAAAAATTACTTGTCAATTAAATGGGTTTAAGGAATCCTATCAAATTGATAACGCACATTTTGTTTCCTCTTCACATTAAATAATCATCTTTAAAAAAATATTTATGACACCTTACGAACAGCTTTTACAGAATAACGACAATTGGTCGAAAGAGCAGATAAAACAAGATCCTGAATTCTTTTCGCGATTAGCAAACGTGCAACATCCGGAATTTTTATGGATAGGATGTAGCGATAGCCGGGTGCCTGCGGATAAAATTACAGGGACTGAACCCGGTGAAATATTCGTTCATCGGAATATTGCCAATATGGTGGTGCACACTGATTTAAATTTATTGGCAGTGTTGGAGTATGCTGTGGTGCATTTAAAAGTGGAACATGTGATTGTATGCGGACACTATAATTGCGGTGGAGTAAAAGCCGCTATGACCAGTCATAACTTCGGTATCATTAATAAATGGATCCGCAATATCAAGGATGTTTATCGTATTCATCGCTCTGAAATTGAAATATATATGGATGAAACCGAACGACTCAATAAACTCGTTGAACTCAATGTGCGGGAGCAGGTTTTAAATTTGGCAAAAACAAGTATCATTCAAAAAGCCTGGAAAAAACACCAACGTCCAATGCTGCATGGTTGGGTATATGGTTTGGATGATGGCCGTATCAATCCGATCTGTAAAATGTCGCATGAAGATCATCTGGACCCCTTGTATGAGTTTGATGATTTGGAAAAGGAGGATTAGTATTGGTCAATAAGGTCTGTTTGTAATTTCCGGGCAATCAATATATTCAGCCAGTCTGATTATTTTTTAGAGGATGTTCGGCGATGAATTGGAAATAAGTGTTTTTCCATTCCAGCCATTCTTGCTCTTGCCCTAAGGCGAAATTGTGCCAAATCATGATATACTGACCGCCAACCGATTGAACGACATTTTGATAATGTCTCATTTCTGCCAGGCTGCTTAATGGATCTTGTCTTTGTTCGAAGCGGGCATTACATTCCATGAAACAAAAAGGATGCACCATGAATTCTGTTGAGGCATTATTTTTTAAATCAAACCAATGAAATGGGAGCGAAGTGGATGCCCTGAATCCATTGATACTTCCGTATCCCATCGAGTATTCCATCCTGATGCCGCTGAGTAATAATTGTCGATAAGTGTCCGGTAAGTTAAATCGAATATAATGCTGCCTGCTATGGATTACATTTCCGCCTAAATGCCTGATTTCACTTCGGAGTATGTCATCATGTGAATGGCTTTGCCAGGATGGATGGATGCCACAGGTATATTTTGCTTTGAGTTTTAAGATCAATTTTTTCATGGCTCCTGTTGCCGGATGCAGGTTTTTATCTAGTGGGCCACCTTGGCTGAGCAATAAAAAATATATCGGTTTAAGCTGATAGACTTCATGCATTTCATCCAAGGAATCATAAGCATCATAAGGGTCTTTTTGTCCCGCCCAAAGTACCGCAAGTCTTTGACGACATTGTTTCCATTTACCTTTCATCAAATCCCGCATGAAGCCCCCAATGTTTCGGCGAATTCCTTTGCCCAAATAGCTGTATGCAATATCAATATCGTAAGTCGGTAAAAAATGGTATTGGGAAGCAGCATGAAATTCGATATTCAGCATGCCGGCAATTTGTACCATCCATAAATCCACCAGGGGAAGATGAAGAAAACTTCCCTGATAGGCACAGCTTTGGTGATGTGGAAAACGTTCAAAAATATCCGGTTCAAAAGGTAAATACTCTTCATACCGACTGATGAGGTAAAAGGCAGAAGCCAGCAAATCAAACGGGATATCTGCATGGGGCATTCCAAAAAATGCAGGTAACTTTTCCCACATCAGGAAGTTGATTTCCTTTTCTGAAATATCCTGTTCGAATAACAAACCATTGCATGGAATGTGCAAATCGCTTTCCAATTTTTTGTTGGAATAATTGATACGTTTCTTTTGAGAACTGACGAAGTAAAGCTCGTCCCGGGTGATTTCAACTTTGCAACCCAAATGATTCTGAAATATCTGATTCAGAATATATTCCAGTCGTGGACCGGTTTTGTTACTATAGACGAGAATTTCTTTCAATGATTACTTTGAAATAGATTCATGAGAATGTTGTCTTTCCTTCCACATGTCCTTAAACGATTTTTTAAAACTAAGTCCATCTCTTCTTTTACCCCAACTGTCTTTAAAAATCGTATTCACCACTTTAGTTTTGATTCCTGAACCGGCCATGTCCATCATTTTGCGATGGGTCATTGCCAGACGCCACATTTTCCAGGCGGTGTTTTCGGTAAAATCCGTGTCATGTTGTTGAACAGCTAAGGTGCGGTTGTAATGCAACATACCATGGATATTGATTTTCAGCGGACAAACTTCGGTGCAATTTCCGCATAAAGTAGAGGCATAACTCAGGTGTTTAAACTCATTGAAGTCTTTGAGATGGGGTGTAATGACCGAACCAATCGGACCGCTATAAGTAGCGCCATAGGTATGGCCTCCAATGTTTTTGTAAACAGGGCAGGCATTTAGGCATGAACCGCAACGGATACAGTAAGCACTTTCACGGATATGCACATCTTTCAGCAAATTACTGCGGCCATTGTCGAGTAAGATAACGTACATTTCTTTTGGACCATCGTTTTCATTCTTTTTACGCGGGCCGGTGAAAATGGTATTGTAAACGGTCACATTTTGTCCGGTTCCATAAGTAGCTAATAAAGGCCAATACAAATTCAAATCATGGATACTTGGAATCATTTTTTCGATACCAACAATGGCGATATGCACATTGGGGAATGCGGTTGTTAAACGGCCATTGCCTTCATTTTCGGTCACACAAACTCCTCCGATATCAGCCAGTAAAAAATTACCACCTGTGACGCCCACTCCGGCAGAAGTATATTTTTCGCGCAGGTTTTTTCGGGAAATCAGGGTCAGTTCACTCGGTGTGAGATTGGGTTCAACGCCTAATTTTTCATGAAACAATTTGGCAACATCTTCCTTGCTTTTATGCATAGCCGGCGTTACAATATGATAAGGTGGTTCACCGTCCAATTGTTGGATATACTCACCTAAATCTGTTTCTACGCTTTCAATCTGATGTTTGGCCAAAAAATCGTTGAGGTGTATTTCTTCAGTCACCATGCTCTTGCTTTTCACGACTTGCGTGGCTTGGTGTTCTTTACAAATTTTAAGCACAGCTTCATTCGCCTCCAGGGCATCTTGCGCCCAAATGACCTTTCCGCCATTGCGGGTAAACTGTTCTTCGAAGCGAATCAGGTATTGATCCAGCTCTTCCATAACCCGCCATTTGATATTTTTGGCTTTTTTGCGCGCCATGTCCAAATCAGCGAATTGCATTTTTCCTTTAATCACCACTTCGTTGTACTTACCGATATTAAACGATAATTTTCGTTTATGTTCGGCATCCATCGCTTTGATTTCGCTCTTATTTAAAAAGGCCTCTTTGAGTTGATTGCCCATGCAGATAATTTTCAACAAAAGTAGTGCTTCAAACTGAAACAAATTTGTTGAGGTGATATTTAGGATAAATTACTTATCGAGCGAGGAAAACAGTTCCTTTTTTTTCAAACCAATCTCCGTTGGGGCATTTACCCTTCAAAACCCAAATGTAAGTGCCAACTGGTTGCGGTTCTCCATTTAACTTACCATCCCAGCGTTCTGAAACATTATTCGTATGAAATACTTGCTGTCCCCAGCGATTAAATATTCTAAAATACTCAAGGTCGATTGAAACATTATTTGGTCCAAAAGTTTGGGTCGCAATGCTGTTCAGGGAATGAGGATTAAAGGCATTGGGCATGTATAAATCGGTACATTTTACAAAAATAGTAACAGTGTCCCGGTCAATACAGTTTCCTGAACCATCCGTCAGAAAAACCCAGTATGTAGTTGTGCCATCTGGTTTTACTTTTGGGAATAGAAGATAATTTGCAAAGGGACCGCCAGTGGAAAACCATGAAAAATTACAACCATTACTGCAAAGCATATTTGGACCTCCGATTGTTACTGACTCACCATCAAATAACGCTTGATCTTGCCCGGCATCTGCGCGCAATGCTGTTACCTGAATTAATTCGGAAATGGTTGACTTGCAAGTTGAAATAGTACTATTGACCGAAGCGATATACTGAGCAGAGGTATCAGGCCATACATAGACAATGTTTCCCGAAAGGGAACTAATATTATAATTGGGTTGCCAATTTGTCGAGAAATTGCCATTCACTTCCAATTTTATGGTATCACCTGTACAAATACCATTTGAAGGAGAAATGGTCAATGATGGTATGAAAAGTGAATCGTAAAGAATATTTACCTGTGCGTTTTTTGTAAAGCAGTTATTGGTATCCTGAGCGACAATCGTATACGATATGGTACTTGGCAACAAGTTAATTTTCGCTTGGTTGGGATTACCAATAATATTGGTGGTAGGAATCCAAGTAAACAGTATTCCGCTGGTGTCAATAGTGCTATTGGCAGTAATTGATATAAGATTGTGAATGCCACAAAGGGTAGTATCTAAGTTCTTAATACTAAAGTTCTTCTGAACATGAACCAGAATGGTATCACGTAGTTTGCAATTTAAAAGTGGGATACCGGTATACACAACCTCATAAGCGGACGAAGATGTTGGTGAGGCAATTGGGTTGAGGCAATTCTGGCAGCTAAGGCTGTTAGGAGTACCATATAAAATATTCCATTGAATGTTTTGCATTGAAGTACTCGATCCAGTAAGCTGAAGGGAATTACCTTCGCAAATTACTGTATCTTTTCCTGCATTCACGCCTGGACTTACATTGATTTTTAGAACATACGAATGACTATAAACATATGGGGTTAATGAGCAAACTGAATCAAAAACGGTAATCAATAAATTATAGACTCCATTTGCGGATGCAGGCGGCGTCCAATTTATCGTGCCAGCAACATAATTTGTTTGTGAGCCACTATAACTAATTGTAGCACCCGGTAAACTCACATTGTGATTGTCTGAAACGGAAAGAATCGCTGGAGCTGCGGCATTGCAGGAGAATGGAATCGATATAGGCCCTCCACAAGTAGCAACACTCAAACTATCTTTTAAACTGCAATTAACCAAACCAATGGAATCTATTTTTACTTCCGGGGTTTGATAATAAGGATTGTCAAAAATTAGAAATTTTATTTCTCGATAACCCGTTCCAAGCCAAACTCCATTACGGTATTCATCATATTTGACATAAACCATCGCTGATTGAAATGCAGATTGGGCAATAAACTGAATGTCTCCAGTTTTAGGGTCTATAGTAAAAGTACTATCTGTATCAAAAGGGTTTGTAATTGGGTTGTAAAGTGTACAATTGGTGTTTGGGATACAAGCATATTTAGCAGGGAAATGACCTCTATAGGTTGTGTCAAAAGGGAAAATACTGAAATCTATTGACCGACAAGCGGGAATGAACTCTGCGGATTTGGGTATAACAAGATTAGTGTCATATACACCAACTGCAGTCACGCTGCTGAATACCAAAGAGTCTTGGTCTGGATCAAAAGCATTCATAGAGAAAGTAAACGGCTGTCCTTTGATTGCAATGGCAGTTGGATGTGATAAAAATTGGGGAGTTTGATTTGGATAATATGAATTGAATTGTAAAATAGCATTCATATCATTAAAATCCGGGTCAGGGAAAATATCCAGAACAGTATCTAGGTTTGTATTTAATCCAAAAGATGTTCCCATTAGAGAACAAGAATAATTATTTGTTGGCCCTATACTATTTCTAATTTGCCACTTTCCACACTTTTCTGGTAGGGTTACAACGGTATCATACCAAAAGTCCTTAATTAATTCAAATGTATCTCGAAATTGTGGTGTTACCCATGTATCATTTATAATGGTCGAATCGGGAAATCCCGTTCCACAAACCTTAAAAATCCTTTTACCAGTGCTATCACCAGTAAAAGGATTTTTAACCAATGGGGGATTGGTCAGGATATTATATATTGGAATATTAACGCTTGTATAAAAGTAATTACATGTGTCCATCAAAGAAATCGAATTAACACTGCCGGCATAATAATTTGGGCCGTTTATTGTTCGATAGGAAATTCCTGACCTTCTAAAATAAATTTGATAGG
>DAIRSC010000142.1:0-6459 GCA_036804585.1 Chitinophagaceae bacterium | reverse complement strand
ACGCTGACTGCAGATGTTCTTTGGTTCTTTAGTCATTTCGGCAAATGTTTTGTCACTCACATTTGTAATAATAATGGGGTCATATACAAAACCGGAATCGCCTGATCTACTTTCTGTAATATGTCCATCACATCTTCCTTCAAAGTATTTTATGCCATGAATGTCCACATAGCAGATAACCGTTCGGAAATAGGCTTTACGATCATTCAGATTGTTTAAGTTTTTTAGCAATTTGTCCATATTTGCCAGACTATCACCATGCTCACCTGCATATCGAGCTGACTTTACACCGGGCGCATCATTCAGCGCAGGCACAAATAAACCCGTATCCTCTGCAAAACAAGGTAGTCCACGAAACATAAAAATGGTCATTGCTTTGGTTTGCGCATTTTCATGCAAGGTTTCATAGGGTTCCGGGATATCCTGATGATAAGCAATATCATCGAGGGTTAGATATTCGAATTGATGGCCCAGTATTGAGCGGGCTTCTTTTAGTTTATGGGCATTGTGCGTACAAAAAACAAGTTGCATGATTAGATTTTATACAAGGGTTTAAGTCCTTTTGTCCAAAGGCTTGACTTTTTGGCCTGGTCATGTAATAATTCGGTCAATGATTCTCCCAACAACCACTTATTTCCATTAAAACGAAATGGTTTGTCTTTTTCCTTTTTGATATTAAAAACTTCGCTGTTTATTTCCAACCCGAATATCAGATTATTAGATTTTTGGTGGGCACCTAAAGCGGAGAGAAACTGTTCAGTCTTTTGAATGATGATCAAACAATAATCTTCAGGTTCTAATTTGCAGGCTGCCAATATTTTTTGGAGAAATAATTCCGTTTCCTGATTTAAATCAACCGAAGGCAGAAAAACGACAGTCGGTGCAGTTGGATCTCCACGGAGCTCCCATCCAGCCTCATTCGTTCCTAAATTCACGTATAAGACTTCATCAAATATGTTGATAACTGATAAAGTGTCTTCTGTCTCCATGGTAAGATTATGGATTTTTTTTTGTTGCTTTGCAAGTTAAGAATTGTTTTCAAATAAAGAGTTGTATCATGAATATTCAAACACTTAAAGTAGAAGAAAGCCGGATTAATGAAGTAGATGCTTCTAATATTCAATTTGGTAAGACCTATTCTGACCACATGCTCATTGCAGATTATGTAGATGGTCAATGGCAACCGGCACAGATTGTACCTTATGATGATATTAGCATGAGTCCGGCTACAACATTTATCCATTATGGTCAGTCGATTTTTGAAGGGGTAAAAGCCTATAAGAATGCCAGCGGCCATGTAAGTATTTTCAGACCTGCGGATAATTGGAAACGATTCAATATTTCAGCAGAACGTATGGCGATGCCGCATGTTCCTGAAGAAATTTTCATGGATGGGATGCGACAGTTGGTGGAATTGGATAAAGATTGGGTACCCTCTTCCGAAGGAAGCTCTTTATATATCAGGCCTTTTATGTTTGCCACCGATGCGTTTATTGGTGTTAAACCAGCAGATTATTTCCGTTTCATGATTATTACCTCACCTGCGGGGGCTTATTACAATAAGCCTACCCGAATTTATGTACAAAACAAATATGTACGCGCCTTCCCCGGAGGAATTGGTTTCACCAAAGCGGCTGGAAATTATGGTGCGTGTATGTTGCCAACGGCCGAGATCCGCAAATTGGGATATGATCAGATATTATGGACAGATGGATATGAGCACAAATATGTCCAGGAAATTGGTACTATGAATGTCTTTTTTGTTTTAGGAGATAAAATCATTACCCCTGATTTGAACGGAGGGACTATTCTGGCAGGAGTTACGCGCGATAGCGTGTTGAAATTACTGAAAGAACATGGTTATGTGGTGGAAGAAAGGCCTTTAACGATTGAAGAGATTCGTGAAAGTTTTTACAAAGGAGAATTAAAAGAAGCTTTTGGTACCGGTACCGCTGCGGTGATTGCACCTATTGCAGAATTATTCTACGATGGACAAACCCTGGATTTACCTCCGGTTGAACAATGGGAAGTGTCCAATTGGTTAAAAAAGGAATTGGCAGATATCCGTTATGGCCGGACTGTAGATACCCACCATTGGATGTATAAGGTGTGCTAGGCGTATAATAAATATATTCCTGATTTCAATTGAAAGGAAATCTGTACATGGTTTTTGATAAGATTATATTTCAAATCTCAAACAGGTTTGAATGTTCCTTTTTTTGTAGCCCCACCAAGAATCGAACTTGGATCAGAAGTTTAGGAAACTCCCGTTTTATCCATTAAACTATAGGGCCATTGTTTATTCCGCGCGCAAATTTAGCCGAAATCTCATGAATAAATTTGAATTCTGTAAAAAATAGAATTGACAATCATTGTACAGTCTATTTGGGGGCTAATGTTTAAAGTGAAAGTATTTGATATCATTACATTCTGATGTGAATTTCGCTTTTTTAAATGCACGGCAATTTTTTATATCTCTTCAATAAGCTTTCAGTTCATTTCTTGAATTTCACTTCTCAATGGCATCTTCAACTTTAGCGTCATCGTCCAAGGGCGGTACGATAGAACTATTTCTTAAACACTACCTTGAATTTGAAGCGCCGGTGAGATAACCAGTAGCCCCTATTTAGTCTTATTTCATTGAAGGAGAAACTAAACTTCATTCAGGAATAAATTCGTTCAATTAAATGCGCATACTTATCGGAGATTTTTTTTCGACGCAGTTTCATTGTGGCAGTTAGTTCACCACCTTCAATGGTCCACTCATTTGGAACCAATTGAAATTTTTTTACTTGTTCATGGGCGGCAAATAGTTTGTTATATTGGTCCAATTCAGTTCGAATTAATCGGAGTGTATCCTTGTCTATGGTCATGTCAAGGTCCTTTTCAATTGTAATATTTTTTCGACTAAAAAACTCTTTGATCTTGTCAAATGCCGGAACAATCAATGCTCCTGCAAATTTTTCATTGCTGCCAACCACCATAATCTGTTCGATGTATGGTGATTCTTTCATCTTGTTTTCTATAGGCAATGGCGCAATATATTTTCCGCCTGAAATTTTAAAAATCTCTTTTTTGCGATCGGTGATTTTTAAAAATTTACCATCAATTAATTCTCCAATATCGCCGGTATGAAACCAGCCATCTTTTAAAACCTCATCAGTTAACTCCGGATGTTTATAATATCCCATCATCACATTGGGCCCCTTGCAAATGATTTCTCCGTCGTCTCCTATTTTCACATCTACATTCTTAATCACTGTTCCGATTGTTCCAAATCTTCGGCTATGTTCCTCAAATCGGTTGACACTGATTACCGGAGAAGTTTCTGTTAAACCATATCCTTCCATCACAACAATTTTGGCCGCGGTAAACAGGCGAAGTAATTTAACCTGGCAAGCAGCTGAACCCGTCACAATGGCTTTTATTTTTCCTCCTACGGCTTCTCGCCATTTTGCATAAACCAATTTATCAGCAATGGAGAGTTGAATATGATAAAAAATACTTTTGGGTTTACTGATATCAAATTGTAGAGCCAAATTCACTGCCCAATCAAATAATTTTCGTTTGAACCCTTGAAGTTCGCTTCCTTTCGCATCAATTTTTTCGTAAACTTTTTCAAGGAGCCGGGGCACTGTTGTAAAAACAACCGGTTTCACTTCCCTCAGGTTCGGGCCAATGGTTTCCATGCCCTCCGCAAAATAAATAGAAACATTTTTATTGATGTAGATATACATCACGGTTCGTTCAAAGATGTGATTCAGCGGTAAAAAACTCAAGATATTTTCATCACTGTTACAAAAGCTAAACGCTTCCATGCAACTCAACACATTGCTCACAATATTTTTATGACTCAACATCACCCCTTTCGGATTACCTGTTGTACCCGACGTGTAAATAATAGTCGCTAAATGTTCAGGTTGAATTTGATCTTTAATTTTTTCGATTTCCCGCTGATCTTCTAGCGTATAGGGTTTGAGTAACATGGTCCAATGTTGAACGCCTTCGATTTCATCAAAACTAAAAACCCATTTCAAACTAGGGGTTTGATCAAGAATTTTTGAAACTTTTTTATGGATGAATTTGTCAGAAATAAAAAGAACAGAAATTTGAGATTCATTGATGATATAAGCCCATTCGGCTTCAGTAATAGATGGGTAAATAGGTACAAGAACGGCTCCAGTTTGCTGTACCGCAAAATCTGTGATAACCCATTCAGGTCTGTTATTGGCAATGATACCCACTTTGCATTGCGTTTCAGGGGTGAATTCCCCCTGATGAATATCCAGTTTACGTAAGGAACAAGATAATTGCATCGCTTGTTCTTTTACCTGTACGGCAGTCATGGGTTCCCATTGGCCATTGATTTTGGCATGTAACATCCCCTTATCCGGATGTGCCGTCACATATTTATCGAGGAATTCAAAGAGTCGAGTTAATTGAGTCATACTCAGGATTTAGTTTGGTAATATTGATTCTCTTTAGGCGGAAGCTTCTGGTTTCTCAGATAAAGTTTAAAAGCATTCATGGTTGTAGGAAATTGTTGAGTCCAGTTTAAATTGCATGTCATTATCCGGTTTTATAAATAGCCAAATGATTATAAAAATTGTAATGACCTTTCTGAATCCCCTGATGCTGGAAACCGATTAATTTGCTGGGATATTGAAGTGCATAGTATTTATTCCACTCCAATAAAAATCGAGTTCGCAACATCATAAGATTATCAGTATGGATTCCATCGTTTACGACATTTAGTAAACCCTCATAAATTTTCATGGAAGCAGATTTAAAATCCTTTTGATCTTCAAATCGGTATGTTTTTCCATCGACTGTGATATTGTTGATTTCAGCCATGAGTCTTTTTTAACTTTCAAAAACAATCCTTTTGACTTCCTGAGTACGGCTTGAAAATGATTCCGGTTTCACAAATATTTCGCCGTAAAGGATCGCCCATAAATGCCTTTTTGTAAGTGCATATACTTTGGTGAGGTAATAATCATTTAGATAAAACGCTGATGCCATATTCATGCCTTCTTCCCGGTCTTTTGAAGCGCTCTTGTATTTTTTTGCTGGGTAAACGGTTCTCCTTTTTCACAATACAACATGCCTATAAGCGTTTTTTTCATAAATGCTCACAAAAATAATATGCTTTTAACCAAAAAAAGAATCAGATATGCCTATAATTGAGTAGGGTATTTGAGTTTTGAGAAGGGTTTCTTTTGTGGTTTCAGGCTTTGTATTAGATTTAGGGAGTGAATAGAAAAGAACGTTACGATAAAATACTCTCTTGGTTTCAGCAAAATACGCCGGAAGCAGAAACGGAATTGATTTATGATAATCCTTTCCAATTGCTCGTGGCTGTAATCCTATCCGCTCAATGCACCGACAAGCGTGTAAATCTCACCACACCACAATTGTTTCAACAATTTCCTGATCCGGAATCCATGGCGGCTGCAAGTCCTGAAGAAATTTTCCCGTTGATTAAAAGTATTAGTTATCCGAATAATAAAGCCAAACATTTACATGCAATGGCCTTAAAGCTCATCAATGATTTTCATGCTGAAGTTCCGATGACAGTAGATGAATTGGTCAGTTTGCCGGGTGTTGGACGTAAGACTGCCAATGTAATTACTTCAGTAATCGACCAACAACCTAATATGGCAGTGGATACACATGTATTCCGGGTATCATCTCGAATAGGTCTGACTTTTCGAGCGAAGAATCCCTTGCAGGCTGAACGTCAATTGATTCAATTCATTCCTAAGGAATTGGTTCATAAAGCACATCATTGGCTGATTTTACATGGACGATATATTTGTTTGGCGAGGCAGCCAAAATGCACGATCTGTGGAATTCGGGAATGGTGTAAGTACGGTTCTAAGATGAGGGTAAGCGCCAAGGTATAGAGGCTCAATAGGAGATGAATCAGACAAAGTTTTATTGCATGGATTGATTTAACTTCGCATAAATTCAATTTTATGTTATCACAAACAATGCAGGAGGCACTCAATAAACAAGTGATGCTGGAAGCATCTTCATCTCAGGCTTATTTAGCGATGGCAAGTTGGGCTGAAATTCAACCGGGAATGGATAATGTGGCAGCGTATTTTTATATGCAAAGTGAAGAAGAAAGAATTCATATGCTGAAGCTCATGCGTTTCATCAACGAGCGGGGTGGTTATGCACTGGTTCCTGCTTTGGCTCAACCAATCGTCACGTTTAAAAGTCTCAAAAACATGTTTGAGTCATTTTTACAACATGAGGTTGAAGTGAGTAATAGCATCAATGAACTGGTGGATTTAACCTTGAAAGAAAAAGATTATGCCACCCACAATTTCCTGCAATGGTATGTGAGTGAACAAATAGAGGAAGAAAAAAGTGCCAGAATTTTAAATGATAAGTTGTAGTTGATAGGAGAAGACAAAAGTGGTTTGTACCTTTTTGACCGTGATATTTTGA
>DAIRSC010000141.1:0-6474 GCA_036804585.1 Chitinophagaceae bacterium | reverse complement strand
ATTGATAAGCTCTGCATACAAATAAAAGCGCTCAGCCTGCTCATGAATTTTTATATCAACATCCGTATAACCAGCCCCAACAGCTATAACTCCCTCAGACAATTCCAAATATTTCAAAACCATTACCTACCAACCGGTTTGGATAAAGGATTGTTTGAATCGTACCCAATAACTTCCCTATCATCATTCCGTAAAAAATTATTCGCAAAGATATGGTCAAATGCAATGCCTAAATCCTTCACAACATGTATATATACCTAAAAACCTCCGGATACAACCTAGATTTTCTCGCAATTCTTTCTAAAAAAAATCCTGATTACTAACGACTGAATTCGTCAATCTTTTTTTTATTGAACAATCAAGTCAGTGATATGATTTTGTAGAATTGGTAAGAGGTCAATGCGTTTTTGCAAAGCTTCATCAAAACCAATTTCTCCACTCATGGCTTGTTCGGTGAGCTGCTTTATTTGTGCAATGCATTCTTCGAGATTTATCACACCTGTCACACCAATATCAGAAAGTACATCCGGGGCCTTGCAACGGGTTAGCGTACTGAGATCGTTGCAAAATTATCAAAAATAATCGGCTACGTCATTTGGGTTCAGATTTCTGCGTTACTTTAAATTTTTTTGCCAAATGACTTTTGCAATAGTCTCGTACTGTCGAAATCAATGATTAAAAAGATACTATGTGACTAAAATATTTTGCCGGGATTTAAAATACCTCTGGGATCAAAAACCTGTTTAATACCTCGCATCAAATCTAATTGCCATTCCGGCATCACAATGGCATGTAATCCTTCTGAACCAAACCAATCCCATGCTCACCACTAATCGTCCCTTTGAGTGAATAAGATAATTGAAAGATTTCTCGAATAACTTCTTTGACTTCATGATTCCAATAAGAATCTGTCAATTGATCTTTCAGGATATCGACATGTAGATGGCCATCTCCGGCATGTCCTTAACAAACAGTTCGCAATCCATAACGAGCAGCAATTTCCCTGACCCCATGATAAAGAGCAGGCAGAGCAGCCCGGGGCAATACCGTATCCTCTTCTTCATACACATTGCCTTTTTGGTCGCCTCTCCGATACTCCGGCGTAAACGCCAAAACTGATTTTTTTTATCATCACTATCCGCCATCATCACATGGATGCAACCGTAGATGTTTAATACTTAATATATTGCTTCGATAGATTTTTCGGCCTCCGACAAATCAAATCCATCTGCCTCGATGAGCAAATATGCTTTAACCGTTTCATCATGCTGAAAAGGTAAACCGGTGAGATTCGATGAAAATTTAAATGCAAGAGGCTCAACAGAAGGCGTTTGTCCTGCCAAAAAAAGTGCGTTCACAGCCCAGCAGGCCTGTTCGGCAGAATCAAAAGGAGCCAAGAAAATAATTTGATATTTGGATAAAGGCAATACCCGAAGTACCATACTGCTAACAATTCCAAGGTTACCTTCGCTTCCTATCATCAGATGGGTCAAGTAGTATCCGCTGGAATATTTCAGCGTATCTGCACCGGTCTAAATGATTCGACCATCGGGCAAAACTACTTCAAAATTTAGGACATAATCACGGGTAGTTCCGTACTTCACGGCTTTGGGGCCACCACCGGAATGCGCAATATTTCCGCCCATCATACAACTCCCCTTACTAGTGGGATCCGGCGGATAAAACAAATCATAACGCAATCACTGCGCGTCATTCATAAAAACCGTATCCGGAAACCGGGAATTTATTTTGTATCCGATAAATTTAATTTGAATGTATCCGGGCTCCTTTAAATTTTTGTCTGATTTAGGTGCCGACTTCTTATTCAAATCCACTGACATCATTTTGGGTACTTTTATTTTATTCACCTCCACTTTGATCAGCAGTGCATCCGGTAAACCAAACTTTTTATAGGCTCCAAAAATACTGCTGGTCTCCAGTGTACCGTTATTTTTGGTCGTCATTTGCGACTTGTAGATGAGGGGGTCTTTTACATCAATCCAAAACTTACCCAATATCAATTCGTTATCTGTTTTGAACGGTATCACATTCACCACCGCACAATCATGTCCATCAATGGTTTCATAACCCGAAATCACCGTCGTATATGATGCAGTATCCATCAACAAGGCATTGACATCCTGCATGGGATTTTGTTTGGGTAGAAAAAAAATACCCTTTGCTTTGATTCTGAATTTTCCGGGCTGCTTAAAAAAAACCTTGCCTTGCATATCCCTCATCTTTACACCCGGAATATCGAAATGCATTTGCACAGAAGCCGTATAATCCTGTATCACCTGCATGCGCTGATTGAGCTGACGAATTAAAACTTTTGCATCCTGCTGCGCGTGAGCCGTATACAGGGCAAACAACATCAACAACCCGCATCCTCTTTGTAGCCATTTTTGTGTTAGGAATTTCATCATGCTTTCATATCTTTTTCATTAAAAATCCATATTGATGCCAATAAAAATACAATTATGTGACCCACCAATACTCCACATGAAAATAGGATATCCCGCATCGGTACCGGGTCTTCAAATAAATTTTTCCAAGAAATCATATGGGTGGTAAACAGAAAAGGTTTCACCACATCAAAACTGGGCAAATCAAACATTCCGATGATGGTAAAGACAATTATAATAGCCATGACACTCACGATTGGCGTGATCGAATTATCCATAATGGCCGACAATAAATTAGCCAGTCCGGCCACCACGCCCAAGGATAAGAAGGCTATCACAAATGCCAGCCCCCATCTCCATTGAATATCATCAGCCCGAATCACGGTCAATCCTTCGCTGTTCAGCGCCATAAGATCACCATCCCCAAAAATCCATTTTGAGACAAACAATGCAAAAAAGCCCAAGACCAGGAGTAAAATCAGCGTGTAAAACAAACCCGCAATCCACTTGGCAATGATAATTTGTGTGCGGCTAGCTGGACGAGTCAGTAAAAAACGAATGGTCCCCTGCGCAATTTCTCCACTCACCAAATCTCCTGTTACCAAAGCCACCAATAAAGGCATTTGTACAATGAGGGTTTGCAATACAATAAAACAGATCAGGTTGCCATTCAATACCTCTCCCTGAATTTGAAAAGTGGATTCAAATTGCTGAGTCACAAAAGATAAAATCTCTTTACCGTCCTGGTAAAAAGCCGATTGCAACATCACACAAATAAAGGAAATTACACCTACACCAATATAACTACGGGGACGCCGAATGGTCTTGTATAGTTCGTTTTTCAGGATGGCCCCAAAGCTGCTCATAATTTATTGATTCGTGATTTCCAAAAAGTATTTTTCAAGTTGATTGCGATAATCAATCCGGTAGAAGCTTTGTCCTACCTTTTGTAAATTTTCCAACAACAGCGGAATTTCTTCCTTCGACATTTGTAAATCCAGATATCGCCCATCCAAAACAGCATGTCGTTCTGTAAAAAAATTAGTTCCTAACCAACTCGGCACGGTATTCGGCTTTTCGGGGAGTTCAATGCTCACCCTCAGTTTTTGTTGCGAAAGTAATTCCGTGGTTGGGCCCTGAACCACCATTTTACCTTTATGAATCACAATCAAATCGGTACAAATTTCCTGAACCTCATTTAAGATATGCGACGAAAATAAAAAAGTAATGCCCTTTTCCCGATTCAATTGCAGAATCACTTCACGCAAATCGATGATTCCCTGTGGATCCAAACCCGTATTGGGCTCATCCAATATGACTACTTCCGGTTGATGCAATAATGCCTGGGCCAAACCCAATCGCTGTTTCATGCCATGAGAGTAGGCTTTCACCGCATCTTTTTCTCTCCCTTTTAAACCTACCAATAGCAACAATTGGTCGTAATCCGATTTGGTTTTTCTAAATCCTGCTGCCCGGGCCAACAATTGAAGATTTTCCAATGCACTTAAATAAGTATAAAAATCAGGCTTTTCGATAATGCAACCAATGCGATTCATGATCGAAGAGCGGTGGCTTTTTAAACTTTCAACAAACCAAAGAATCTCGACCGAATCAGGTCGAATTAAATCCGTCATCATGCGCAAGGTGGTACTTTTACCCGAACCATTCGGGCCTAAAAAACCGCAAATACTACCAGACATGACCTCGAAACTGATATCATCAACTGCCCGAAAATTCCCATAATTTTTGACCAGATTTTTTGCGGTGATGAAAGGTATATTCGACATTTATAGAAGCGAATGTAATCTGGTTCCTTGGGTTTTGGTATCGTTTCTGTTGATACAACATATTTGATACATCAGTCTCTGCTCATTTTTTCCATCTAAAAATGAGTTCACGATTCTTTTGAAAAAGTTTTCTAATAATCCTGATTATTCTCAATCACGAATAATCCCAAACTATCAATACCCAAGGAACCCGGATTCCCCTTTAAATACATCGTATAAAATACGCCCGGTTTAAACGATCGCATGGGTTGGCTATAAATAGTGGTTTGTGTGGCACTTTCGTTCACGATATAAAATAAACTATCGTTGGCTGCATAAGTTTCAAATTCACTATAATCGGCATTGGTATATGAAGTATGCACCAAAGCCCCCGTTTTACCATCCAACAAATCCACCATGGGTGCTGTATTGCTCAAATGCAGGAATCGCATTTTATAATAAGATCCCTTGGGCGTAATAAAACTTTCTTCAAAAATGCGGTAACGCACTAACCCGGATGAATCAAATACAAAAACCGCATAGTTTTTATTTTCGCCAATCGTAATAGCAGTATCTCCGATTACATTTCCAGCGATATCTTTAATGTGGAGTTTATGTCGTGTTGCAATATAAGGGGCAAACAAACTATAGTTTAAATACTCGATATCGGTGGCATAAACCCTTTTGTAATCCATATCAATATTTACACCGCCGGATAGATGTGAAGCATTGATAACCCTCATCTTACCTATCGCATTTTGTACCTTACGGCCTTCACATGAAATCAATGATGCAGCCAAAAATGTGCATATTCCTATAATTGTAATTTTTCTCATGAGTTTGATGAATTTGCTGTTTTGAGCAAGCGTAAATTTAATTGAAAAAACGGGGATGTTGAATTTGTTCGATGAAATAAGGAATTATGGAGGGGTGAAACACCATTGGAAACAACATGCCGTACAATGCTCCAAACAGGTGAGCGCCATGGGCAATATTGTCGCTTTGTTGTTTACTCATATAGGTTGAATACCATAAATATCCGACGGCAAACAAAATCGCCGGTATCGGAATAATAAAATTGATTCGCAGTTCCGCCCATGGATCCAGTAAAATATAGGAAAATAAAACTGCCGAAACCGCACCGCTCGCCCCCAAGGAACGATACCAGGAATGATCTTTATGTTTCACGTAATCCGGCAAAGCGGCCACCACCAGTGCGGAAACATAAAATAGCGGAAACATCCATTGATTTCCAAACATACCGGCATACGCTTCTTCCACAGCCCTTCCGAAAAAAAACAAGGTAAGCATGTTTAAATTCATATGCATATAATCAGCATGCACAAAACCATGGGTCACAAATCGCCACCACTCCTTCGAGCGTTGAATGAGATATGGGTAGAAAACCGATTTATCCCACCAATCTCCATTTTGAAAAGCACCGATGCTAACTAACACCGTGGCAATTAAAATAAAATAAGTTGTCATCATACCGGCCGACCATTATAGGTTTCCAAAGCTTTTTCCAAACAATCCATAGCCTGATTGATATCGTCCGTATTCAGCACATACGCAAAGCGCACTTCATCTTTTCCCAATCCCGGCGTTGAATAAAAACCGGATGCAGGTGCCATCATCACAGTTTGTCCTTGATAAGAAAATGATTCCAGCAACCAACGACAAAAATCTTCGGCACTCACCACAGGTAATTTAGCCATCGCATAAAACGCACCTCCCGGATTTGGACAACGAACACCCGGAATCTTATTCAAACGGCTCACCAATAAATCTCTGCGTTTTAAATACTCAGCCTTGATTTCGTCAAAGTAGTCGGCAGGCAAATCCACAGCTGCTTCACCGGCAATTTGGGCAAAACTTGGCGGACTCAAACGGGCTTGCGCAAATTTCATGGCGGCTTCATAAACGGCTTCATTTTTTGTCACAAAGGCGCCAATACGCCCACCGCAAGCGCTGTATCGTTTCGAGATGGTATCCATTAAAACGACATGCTGATCCATTCCTTCCAGAATCATGGCCGAAATATGCTGATGACCATCATAACAAAAATCGCGATAGGCTTCATCCGAAAACAAAAACAAATCATACTTCAAGCAGCTATTCTTCAACACATGCATTTCTTCAGCCGAATACAAATATCCGGTCGGATTATTCGGATTACTAATGATGATAGCCTTGGTCAGATCCGTGATGTTTTTTTCAAAGTCTTCTATCGGCGGGAGTTTAATTCCATCTTCAATACTCGAAGAGATAGGCTTTATCGTCACCTGTGAAGCCACAGCAAA
>DAIRSC010000140.1:0-6486 GCA_036804585.1 Chitinophagaceae bacterium | reverse complement strand
GAACGCTTCCTTGAATTTGAAGCGCCTATGAGATAATCAGCAAGCCCTAAATAAGCGCAATTCACACCATAATGCAATGGTATCAATTTCTTTTACGTTAAACTGCAGCCCCGAAAGAATAGTGAATGAACTTACTTCAAGGCTTCTATCTTTGCATGATGCGTAAGTTCCATTTATTTATTCTCAGTGTGTTTTGTTCTGTCCAGTTATGGGCTGTCCCCATTCCTAAACGTGAATTCCGGGCTGTTTGGATTGCGACGGTTGGAAATATTGACTGGCCCAGTAAACAAGGATTGAGCGCAGATATCCAGAAACAGGAATTTCTGGATATTTTAAAACGAACCAAAGCAAATGGTTTGAACGCAGTAATCGTACAAATTCGTCCTGCTGCGGATGCATTATATGATTCCCCCTACGAAAATTGGAGTCGGTATTTGAGTGGTAAGCAGGGGCAACCTCCATCACCTTATTATGACCCACTTCAATTTATGATTGATGAATGTCACAAACAGTGTATTGAGTTTCATGCATGGTTAAATCCTTTCAGGGCTTTGGTTGATGCCTCTAAAAATCTTCATACCCCTTCTCACATTACCTATCAGCAACCTTCTTGGTTTTTACGATACGGAGGCAAGTTATATTTCGATCCGGGTATACCTGAGGTCAGGGCCTACTTCATTAAAATTGTTTTGGATATCGTTCAGCGTTATGATGTTGATGCCATTCATTCTGATGATTATTTTTATCCATATCGTATTGCCGGACATGAATTTCCAGACCACTGATCCTTTGCAGTTTCCGGTTAAACATGGATGAATCGAGAAGATTGGCGTCGTGAAAATGTGAATATATTGATTGAAACCCTGGCTGAAAAAATTAAAAAAGAAAAGGCTTGGGTAAAATTTGGAATCAGTCCTTTTGGGGTTTGGCGAAATGCAAAAAAAGATCCCGAAGGAAGTTTAACCAATGCCGGTCAAACGAACTACGATGATTTGTTTGCAGATGTTTTGTTATGGCTGAAAAAAGGTTGGATTGATTATATTTTACCGCAGTTATATTGGGAGAAAGGCCATCAGGCAGCCGATTATGATGAGCTCATTCGCTGGTGGAGTAATCATGCTTATGGGCGCCACTTGTATGTTGGACATGGGATTTATCAGGTAGGCACTTCCACTAAAGTTTGTTGGAAAAGTATGAATGAGGTGGAATATCAGGTGGAGGTAACACGAACTACAAAAAATGTACAAGGCAGTTCTAATTATAGCGCACAAGCATTTAAAACAGATTTCAGCGGTATGAACTACTCATTTGAACATAGCATTTATCCCCGAAAAGCTTTGTTGCCATTGATGCCATGGATTCAATCTTTAAAGCCTCCAACACCGGTATTAAAAAATCAACGAAATCAGGATGGGCGTGAAATGCTGAGTTGGACAACCGAAGGGTCTATCCATGATTTACAATTTGCCGTCTATCGATTCGAAAAAAATGAACAGGTTGATATTCTTGAAGGCAAACATTTGATAGATATCGTTCGCGGAAATCAATATATCCTTCCACCCAATTCGGGAGGATTTAAATATGTGGTAACGGCTTTGAATCGATTACATGTTGAAAGTGCTGCGAGCAATTCGGTCAATTAAAATGGGACATCCCCATCATCTGCTCCAGGCGTAAATTCATCATCCTGCATATCCAGCTTATTGACTTTGCTACCCCTGATTTGGTATTCCTGATCAATTGAAACCTTCGGGATTTCAGTGTAACTGCCTTTAATACCGCTCCTTGGATCAGGCGCTGCCGCTGGAATGCCAAATTCATTCATTTCGGGCATATCTTCAAATCGCTGATATTCCAGTTTAGCAACCACTTTAATGATATCTGTTTTACCATTACGGTGTTTGGCAATATTGACCCATGTTTCACCCGGAATCACATCGCCGTCAGGGTTTTTATCCAGACCATGGTATTCAGGGCGATACAAGAACATAACCATGTCAGCATCCTGCTCAATCGCCCCCGATTCCCTTAAATCGCTCAATTGAGGTAATTTCGACTCTTTTCGGTTTTCAACACCCCGGTTTAATTGCGATAGTGCAATGATTGGGATTTCCAATTCTTTGGCAAGTCCTTTTAGGTCACGAGATATTTTTGAAATTTCCTGTTCACGGTTTCCTCCATTCGCAATGGAGCCTTGCATCAGTAGTAAATAGTCGATGATAACTAACCCAATATTGTGTTTTTGTTTTAAACGTCGACATTTGGCACGGAGTTCAAATATATTTAAAGCTGCCTGGTCGTCGATAAAAATAGACGCACTTCCTAATCGGCCCATGCGCTGATGGATTTGTACAATTTCATGATCAGCCAATTGTCCTTTGGTGATTTTACCTAATTGTACTTCTGTTACAGCCGATAGCATCCTTTTGACCAATTGTCCGGCGCTCATCTCCAAAGAAAAAAACGCCACCCCCGTTGGATTGTTTTTATCCAGAGCGGCGTTCATCACCAGATTTAATGCAAAGGCAGTTTTACCCACCGCAGGTCGGGCGGCCAGAATGATCAAATCTGTTTTTTGCCATCCCGATGTTATTTTATCTAAATCCCTGAAGCCGGAAGTTGTTCCGGTTAAATCATCTTTTTTGTTGGCCTGGGTTTCAATTTCATGAATTGTTTTTGCCAGAATAGAATTGATGCCCGAAAAGTTTTTACGAAGATGTTTATCGGTGATTTCGTATAGATTGGTTTCAGCTTTATCCAATAAGTCAAATACATCGGTGGTATCCTCATACGCATCACTAATGACCTCTCCACTCATACGGATTAGTTCGCGCATGATGTATTTTTGCATTACGATACGGGCATGTTCTTCAATATTGGCACTGCTCACAATATCTCTGGTCAGACTGGTTACGTAATAACTACCGCCAACCATTTCCAGTTCATTGTTTTTTCGCAATTCTTCACAAACAGTCATGAAGTCGATGCGTGAGCCTTTGTCAAACAAACGGCGGATGGCCGCATAGATTCTTTGATTGGCATCGGCATAAAAACAATCTTCAGATTGAATGATTTCTAATACTTCCGCCAATTTTTGAGGTTCAAGCATGACTGCTCCTAAAACCGCATTTTCAAGATCGGATGCCTGAGGAGGCATTTTGCCATAGAGGAGTGGTGAGAGGTCGGGTTTTTTAGTGCGGGTAGATATTTTGTTTGTAACAGCCATGAATGATTCTTTCTCCTTTTTTTTAACGTTGACAACGAATGTAAATGACTCACGTTCCATTTACATAATCTACATGATTCAATTTTTATGCAGGTAAATTCAGTGAATGTCCACAAAGTTATTCACAAATAACGGGACGAAAAAGCGACTTTATGCACAAACTTTATTTTTTTTCCTTCAATAATCGACAATGTTCACATGTGCGGTGTAAAAATATTCTTTCTGCTTTGGTTGATTTTTTAGCGGTTTTGACAATAGCTCTTTTCTGCCGGTACTTTTCGATTCTCCATTCGGTTTAATCGTCTTTTTGAGATTTTTGAATCAATATTAATTCAACTAGGATTCCTTTCTTCTGTAATGTTTTTCTTTGTCATACTCCTTAAAATCGGGGTGATTCACTGCGCGGTTTGGGTTATATTTGCCGACCAATTTACTGACATGACAATATCGTATAAATGGCTTTCACAATATCTGCCGGTTCAATTAGAGCCGCAAGAATTATCAGAGATTTTAACTTCTCTCGGACTGGAAGTGGAGCATATGGCATTAGCGGAGAGCGTGAAAGGTGTATTGCAAGGTTTGCTGATCGGTAAGGTAATTCATTGCGAAACCCATCCTAATGCCGATAAATTAAGTTTGACCAAGGTGGATATCGGGCAACAGGACTTACTATCTATCGTGTGTGGTGCACCAAATGTGGCTGCTGGTCAAACTGTGGTAGTTGCTCCGGTAGGTTCTGTGATTTATCCACTCAAAGGTGATTCCTTTGAAATAAGAAAGGCGAAAATTAGGGGTGAGGAAAGTCAGGGTATGATTTGTGCCGAAGATGAAATTGGTTTGGGCGAAAGCCATGATGGAATACTGATCCTCCCTGACGATTTGCAGCCGGGAACAGAAGCCAAAGACTATTTCCAAATTCCTGAACCCGATTATATTTACGAGATAGGATTAACACCCAATCGTATGGATGCCATGAGTCATTTAGGTGTCGCCCGAGATGTTTGCGCGTATTTATCTCATCACCGTCAGCAATCGTTGGAAGCAATGATTCCAAACGTTGAAATTGTATTAGATAACACAAATGCTGCAGATATTTCAGTAGAAATACAGGATACCACCCGATGTGTACGTTACAGTGGATTGATTATTAAAAATATACAGGTTGGTGAATCGCCCGAATGGTTAAAACAACAGCTCAAATCCATAGGCTTAAGGCCCATCAACCAAATTGTAGATATCACCAATTTTGTTTTACATGAATGCGGACAACCTCTTCATGCATTTGATTTCGATAAAATTAGCGGCGGAAAGATTCAGGTAAAAACCCTGGCCCATGATACTTCATTTGTTACCCTCGACGGACAAACCATTCAATTGTCGAATGAGGATTTGATGATTTGTGATGCCGAAGATGGAATGTGTATCGCCGGAGTTTACGGAGGTCTTCACTCCGGCGTTCAGACAAATACCCAGAATATATTTCTCGAAAGTGCTTGGTTTCAACCCGAATCCATCCGAAAAACATCCATGCGACATCAATTGAGAACGGATGCGGCAACCCGATTCGAAAAAGGGGCGGATATCAATCAAGTCATTTATGCCCTCAAACGTGCTGCAGGTATGATTCTTGAAATGGCCGGCGGTGAGATATCCGGAGCGTTCATTGATGTATATCCTCATCCCATACCAACTCCTGAGGTGCAGATTTCTTTCAGTCAAATTCATCATCTTTCCGGAAAAAAATATTCAGAACAAACGATACTTGAGATATTGAAGTCTTTGCGCTTCGAAATTCTTCACACGGATTCAGAAGGGATACGCGTTGGAGTGCCTTCATCTAAATCTGATATTTCTTTTCCTGCCGATATTGTAGAAGAAATTATGCGTGTGGATGGTTTGGATCAGATTGCTTTTCCGGGCAAATTGTCGTACACCATGCCCGATCCTGAACATGCGTTTCGCTCAAATATCAAACGACAGGTTTCAGCTCAGTTGGTTGCAAAAGGATTCTATGAGATGTTCACCAATTCTATTACCAATGCTGCATATTATTCGGAAAGAAATGACCTGGTAAAAATGATGAATAGTTTGTCTGCTAATTTAGATGTGATGCGACCTT
Source organism: Chitinophagaceae bacterium (assembly GCA_036804585.1). GTDB lineage: Bacteria > Bacteroidota > Bacteroidia > Chitinophagales > Chitinophagaceae > OLB11. The sequence continues at coordinate 1,141 of DAIRSC010000140.1, read as the reverse complement.
CCATGCTTGAAACCGGTTTAGAAAGTATGGCCTATAATTTTAATCGCCGAAATCAACATTTGAAATTTTTTGAATTCGGAAAAGTTTATACCCGTCAGGATGAAAAATTTCAGGAAACCGAAATGTTGGCTTTATTTGTTTCGGCTTCTGTTCAGTTGCCGCATTGGAGTTTGAGCGTTTGTCAGGCAGATATTTACTACCTCAGAGGTCTCATTGAAGCACTGTTTCCTCAATTGGTTTTTGCTTTTGAAGAAATGAATTCCGGATTGAGCATTTTATACCGCAATCAACACATAGGTCAGATTTTACAGGTATCTCCCGAACGTCTGAAACAAATGGATATCAAACAAGAGGTATGGTATGCTGAACTGAATTGGACGATCTTAAAAAAAGCCCTCGAACAAACCAAAGTCGTGTTTCAGGATATCCCTAAATTCCCGGTTGTATGGCGCGATTTATCACTGGTCGTTGACAAGAAGGTGGCTTATGCAGATATTCAAAAGGCCGTGCGTCAGGCTAAGTCAAAATTGTTACGTGAAGTAAATTTGTTTGATATTTTTGAGAGTGAAAAATTAGGAAAAGATAAAATTTCCTATGCATTGAACTTTTCATTTTATGATCAGCAAAAAACATTAACGGATGCAGAAATTGAATCCGAAATGTCTGTCTTGATGAAATCGCTTCAGGAAAAAGTAGGTGCCAATATGCGCAATTAATGGCAATCTGCAAAATCAATCAATAGCCGGAATAATGCCAAATACCCAACCTAAAAAAGTACTGATTATTGGTGCCGGCATTTCAGGACTCAGTGCCGCCTGTTATTTACAAATGAATGGATTTCAGGTGGAATTGTTCGAAAAACACAGCATTCCGGGCGGATTGTGTACTAGCTGGAAAAAGGGCGACTACACCATTGATGGAAGCATTCATTGGATTTTAGGTTCCGACAAAGGAAGCGGATTCTATAAAATGTGGTCAGAAATTATCGACCTGAAACAAGTTTCATTTTACAACCATGAGGTTCGAATGGACTTAGAAGTCAAAGAGAATACCAATAAATACGGGTCAAAAATTTTTCGTGTTTACACTAATTTGGAGGCCTTTCAAAATTATCTTCTTGATTTAGCTCCGGAAGATGAAA
>DAIRSC010000139.1:0-6524 GCA_036804585.1 Chitinophagaceae bacterium | reverse complement strand
TGCCGCTTCCTTCGTTTCAGGTGTTGCCGCTTCCTTCGGATCTGGGTTTGGCGGAGCTTTCGTTGCAGGTTTTGCCGCAGCCTTGGCATTTGCTTTAACGGGTGCTTTAGGCTCTGATTTTTTTGCAGCTACTTTTTTTGCAGCTACTTTGGCAACCGGTTTTGCACCTGCTTTAGCAGCAGGTTTCGCTGCGGCCTTTTTAGCCACCGGTTTTGCCGGAGCTTTCGGTGCAGGTTTTGCTGCAGGTTTTGCAGCTGCCTTTTTGGGTGCTGGTTTTGGTGCCGGTTTTGGTTTGGCAACTGGTTTAGCTGGCGCTTTTTTAGCTAATTCTTTTTTTGCAGCTTTTTTAACAACCGGCTTAGGCGTTACTTTTTTGGTAGTACCCATAGCAATGAATTTAGTTTTTAGAGATTAGGATTTTAAGGCTTTGATCATTCACCTCAATTTCAGTCCCATGCTGTATTTCAGAGGAAAAATCTAGTTTATCGGCCAAAATTTCGGTGCAAATATAGGAATTAAAATTATTCAGCGCATTCTTTAACATTTCATGCTTTTCTATAACAACTTGTATCCGGTCAGTGAGCGCAAAGTCATTGTCTTTTCGGATTTTTTGGACTTTGTTGACAAATTCTCTAGCCAGGCCTTCTTCTTCAAGTTCCGGACTGATTTGTATATCCAGGGCGACGGTCAGTATTCCCTTATTTCCGACCAACATACCGGGAATATCATCCGAACTGATTTCTACGTCCTGGATCAGAATGCGAACATTTTCTTGACCCAACGATAAATCAAATGAGCTGTTCACTTCCAGCAGACTGATGTCTGCTGGACTCATCAGGGCAATTGCCTGAGCAACTTCCTTCATACGGGTACCCATTTTGGCCCCTAATTCTTTGAAATTCGCTTTTACTTTTTTACGAATGAGGTGGTTATTCGCAGCGATAAATTCTATTTCCTTAATATTTACCTCTGATTTAATAATCTCTTCCACCGCTTGAATTTGTTCCTGAAGTTTGGCATTCATAGCCGGAATCAAAACCTTGTGTAAGGGTTGACGAACTTTTATATTCGCTTTTTTACGCAAGGATAAAATTAAGGACGATGCTTCCTGCGCCCATTTCATTTGCTCTTCCAAATCGGTTTGAATGCAAGATAAATCAGCCTTAGGATAATCGCACAGGTGTACTGAAATTTGATTGCTTTGTTTGGTAACGGCATTCAGCCGCTGGTACAACCAATCCGGAAAAAATGGTGAAATCGGTGCCATCAGTTTACACAATGTAATCATACATTCATATAATGTTTGATACGCACTGATTTTATCTTGTTCATATTCCCCTTTCCAAAAACGTCGTCGGCAAAGACGAACATACCAGTTACTCAAATGTTCGTCCACAAATTCATCGATTGCTCGACCTGCTTTGGTAGGCTCATAATCGTCGAAGTATTCGTTACATTTTAAAACCAGAGAATTCAATGAAGATATAATCCATTGATCCATTTCCGGTCGATCTTGTAAAGGAATATTTTTTTCAGCAAATCGAAAACCATCCACATTGGCATACAAGGAGAAAAAGCTATAGGTATTAAACAGGGTATTAAAAAGTTTCCGTTGCGACTCTTCAATGCCTTTCATATCAAATTTAAGGCTATCCCAGGGCGAAGCATTCGTTACTAAATACCAACGGGTCGCATCAGCCCCATATTGATTGATGGTGGTAAATGGATCCACCACATTGCCGAGGCGCTTGCTCATTTTATTGCCATTTTTGTCGAGTACAAGTCCATTGGAGACTACTGTTTTGTAAGCTACTGAATCGAACAATAAAACACCTAGTGCATGTAGGGTATAAAACCATCCCCTGGTTTGATCTACGCCTTCGGCAATGAAGTCGGCAGGGAATGCTTTCGGGTAAGGTTTATCGCTGGTGCCTTCAGCATCTTTTTCGAATGGGAAATGCCATTGTGAATAAGGAATGGCTCCACTATCAAACCAAACATCGATTAGATCCGGTTCGCGATACATTTTTTCGCCCGTCGGAGATTTTAAAATAACCTGATCGATATAAGGTTTATGAACATCCTTTAATTCTTTTTCCGGGCTTTCGTCGTGAATATTTTGTTGGATTTCGTCGATACTACCGCAACAAATTTCTTCGCTACCATCGGCGGTTCGCCATACCGGTAGAGGGGTTCCCCAATAACGGCTGCGACTCAGATTCCAATCTACCATATTTTCTAACCAATTACCAAAACGCCCTTCTCCGGTAGATTTAGGTTTCCATTGAATGGTTTTATTTAATTCAACCATGCGATCCTTCACTGCAGTTGTGCGTATGAACCAGGCATCTAATGGATAATAAATGATCGGTTTATCAGTTCGCCAGCAATGTGGATAATTATGTTCGTATTTTTCGACTTTAAATGTCTGTCCACGTTTTTTCAGGTCCACACAAATATCAACATTGACATCTTCATAGTCTTTTTCGTTTTTATAATTCTTAACATATCGACCGCTATAAGGTCCTGTACCTTCAATGAATTTCCCTTCACGATCCACTAAAACAAGGATTCCCAAATTATTTTTTTGCCCAGCACGATAGTCATCCGCACCAAATGCGGGAGCTGTATGAACGATTCCTGTTCCATCTTCGGTGGTCACAAAATCACCACAGATTAAGCGAAATGGATCTCCACCGGATAACTCCGGCTTGTTACTATCAAATTTGAACAACTGCTCATAACGCAAACCTTCCAGTTCCGAACCTTTATAAAGGCCGATTACCTTGAAAGGGATTAATTTTTGTTCAGCGGTCCAACTTTCGAAATCTAAATCCTCCGCTTCTGTTTTAAAGTATTTGCTTAAGAGTGCTTCTGCCAATACCACAAACTGTAATTCATGGGTATAGGGATTAAGGGTTTTGACCAGGGCATAATTGATATTCGGCCCTAATGTGAGACCCAAGTTGGCAGGCAGGGTCCAAGGGGTGGTGGTCCAGGCCATCACATAAACCGGTAATTCCGGCTTTTCGGCCTGAATGACTGAATTCGGTAATAAACGAAACATGACCGTTGCGCTGGTATCCTTGACATCTTTATAGCAGCCCGGTTGATTCAGTTCATGTGAACTAAGTCCTGTTCCGGCTGCAGGCGAATAGGGCTGAATGGAAACACTTTTATAGAGAAAACCTTTTTTGTGCAACTCTTTTAAACACCACCATAAACTTTCAATGTAGTTATTATGATAAGTTACATAGGGATTTTCTAAATCAACCCAATAGCCCATTTTGCGTGTGATTTCATCCCATTTGTCCTTAAAACGAACCACAGCCTCCCGGCATTTTTGGTTGTATTCTTCCACCGAAATTTTAGTGCCGATATCTTCTTTGGTAATTCCCAATTCTTTTTCCACACCCAACTCAACCGGCAATCCATGCGTATCCCATCCGGCTTTTCTATTCACTTTAAAGCCTTTCATAGTCTTGTATCTGCATACCATATCCTTCAGTGTGCGGGAAATAACATGATGAATACCCGGCATTCCATTGGCGCTTGGCGGACCTTCATAAAAAACAAAATCCGTTTGTCCTTCACGGATTTCAATACTTTTCTCGAAAATTTTTTCATCCAGCCATTGTGCGCCGATCTCTTTTTCGAGTTCCGGCATTTGCAATGATTTTGGAACGATATAGTTTTGTTTCGACATAGCCTTAAAGGTTCAACATTGGAGGCGCAAAGGTAAGACAATTTGGATGACTTAAACCTTGAGCATCAGAATGTGTCAGACAAAAAAATATCCCGCTTTTTCGAGCGGGATATTCCATATTTTAGAGCGTATGATTAATTTACACGAGGCAAACGGAAGTTACCAACCAGGGTATACGTATTTCCACTGGGGTTACCCACGGCATTGATTGAAAATGTTCCGGTTACATCGCCCGGAAATCCCGGAAAGGTCGTAAAGGTGACCACAGAACCCGGGTCCAGCGAAAATTGGGTATCGGTAAAAGTTGGAATAGAGAAACAAACCAAAGATGAGACGGCATGTGTACCCACTGTTGTATCAACCGCCTGGAAACTCAGGTAGTTGTTCTGGCTATTTACAGCAAAAGCACTGATATTCGAAGTGCCATTTCCTGCATTTACTGAAATGGAAGTCGTGTCAACGGGAATAATAAAGCTTTTGGTCATTGTTACCGAAGTGACTGTATTGGTCATAGTCAGGTTCAGGAATTGAGAAATATTACCACAGGCATTTAAAGTTCCAACGTTGTTGTTGCCTGATAACAGCGTCATGGATGATGAATTACCATATACATTATTACTGAAATCATATGGCACGAATGTAACAGGTTGGGTTGGAAGGCAAGGAATCGTGTAAGAAAAATTACCTGAAGCATTTGGCGTAATCAGGATATTGTAAGGAGATACCAAAATGCCGGCATTGCTTATGGGTAAATTATTACAATCTACCACTGAACCTGTTATCGTTGTGCTATTTAATACAGGTACGGTTACGACAATCGTTCCTAAATTCTGATTCACACTTCCGGTCGTGATGGTTTGAGAATAAAGAGGCACGCTCGGAGAACCACAGACGTTTCCTCCATTAAAAACCTCGAGTAACAAAGAAGCATTCGAATAACAAAGACCTCCAACCCATCCACTTGCGTTGGTGGTGCCGTGACGGAAATCATTATTGGCCGTATTTGTCAATTTAACCAAATGACCGTTCAACGGCATTCCATTTTGGTCAACAAAAGTCATTTCAATGCTGATATTGGCAGCTTGTGGTGTATCACAATTCCAGAAACTAAAATGTTTTACTTTTCCGACATATGTATTCCCGACCAACATGGCACTACCTTCTTCAACCCACATTTCTTTTTCAGCGTCATAAAACCATAAAGGAATGGTAGAAGGAGCATTACCAATGATTGAAATTGGAACATCCAAAGTCATGGTCACCTCTTTGCCATCCGCTATCTGAAGGGGTGTACCATCTGGCGCATACAATTCGGCGACGAACATACCAAAACTTTGCAAAGTTCTTTCTTCACCGTCGTTAGCAGTCAAACCCCTCAAATCACCCGGCATGGTATTGCGACCTTGAGCAGTGGTTGGATTAATGGTTTTAGCATACACAAAAACCTGCCCGTCATAGGCAGCACCAGTTGTTTTGATTTTAACGGCATTGAGCGGAAATGATAGTTTTAAACCTCCGGCGAAACTGAGTTCACCTCCATTGGAAGACATAAATGATTGAGGATTTTCTTTTTTCATAAGCGACAACGAAAATTGATGACGTTGACCGGCTTTCACCATCATGGCTCTGGATCCGTTAAAAAATCCAGATTTGCTGACATGCACGGTAGTGGCATGTTGTGGAATGCTGATGTTGTTGAAGTAATAGAAACCATTCACATCGGTGGTGGTTTGATGTCCTTTCACACTAATTTGGGCCCCTTCAAGGGCAACACCAACTTCATCGGTGATGACACCAAAAATAGAGGCCGAAACCAGGGCACTGTTATCATAGGGAACGATGGTGCCTTGAATGGTCGGGTTGGATTTTCGACAGGCATTCATTAAAATAAGAAGGAGCAGGGCAGTTGTGGCAAAAAGACCAGTCCTGAGGGTTTGTTTAAATTGCATAGGATAATATTTTAGGGTTCAAAGATAGTAGACGAAGCCAATGAAGGAAGAGTTAGTCTGAAATGTCGTCAGGTTGTCATCCTTTTTAGAAGAATGTAAAGAAAAAGAATCAGCGATGGGTTTAATCAAGCAAAAGATGAACTTCGTTAACATGAAATACCTCTCGAACATCATGACAAGCTCTAACTTTGAATGCATGAGTGATTAAGGCACAAAATATTTCTTTTTCAGAAAATATGGAATGAATATCTTTAGCCAAACTATGAATGTATGCAGGAAACTGTTCCAATACTGATTCACCTCGGTGGACGGCAATATAAAATCAAAGTATCCACAGAGGATGAAGCGCATGTCAGAAAAATGCTTGCAGAAATTCAACAAAAAAACCTTGAGATTAAAAAGCAATTTCCCGGACGGGATGAACAGGATTACCTGGCGATGACGCTGATGGATTTTATCAGCAGTCGAAAGGTAGAACCTAAGATGTTACCTGACATTGATCAAAAAATTAAATCCATTTTTCAATTAATCAACGAATGACGAACGACGAGATTTCGGATATCCTCAATTTGACGGCAAAATTGTATGATATTCATGGAGAAAATCCTTTTAAATCCAAAAGTTATAGCATTGCTGCATTTCAGATTGATAAACTGGAAAAGCCCATCATTGACATTCCCCGAACGGATTTGTCTCAAATAAAAGGAATCGGAGATAGCGCTTCCCGGGCTATCGCTGAAATAATTGATACAGGCCGCAACAAGTCTCTTGAAACATTATTGACCAAAACGCCTGAGGGTATTTTGGATTTGATGAAAATCAAAGGACTGGGACCAAAAAAAATTTCTACCATCTGGAGGGATTTGGAA